>JAYOXJ010000092.1:5513-11442 GCA_038152725.1 Rhodospirillaceae bacterium | reverse complement strand
GTGCTCGAAACCTTCAACATGAAGGAACACCCGGAAGTCCTGCTGATCTCCAACGTCAAGGAGAACGGCAAGCCGATCGGCGCCATTTACGCCGGCCAGTACTGGCATTCCGACCTTTCCTACATGAAGCATCCGACGCAGGCGTCTTTGCTGCATGCGATCGAACTGCCGAGTCACGGCGGCGACACCATGTTTACCTCCATGGCCGCCGCCTACGACCAGCTTTCCGAACCAATGAAGATATTTCTCGAAGGACTGACGGCGACGCACGACTACACCAACGCCTACGACACCTTCTTCAAGCACCTGCCGGACCGCCCGCCGCTGCCGGAAGAAGCCAAGGCAAAGGTGCCGCCGGTGGTCCATCCGGTGGTGCGCACCCATCCCGACACCGGAAAGAAGGCGCTCTACGTCAATCCGGGTTTCACGCGGCACATCAACGAACTGGCGCCGGCGGAAAGTCGTGCCCTGCTCGACTACCTGTTCCGCCACTGCCAACAACCACATCTGATCTACCGCCACATGTGGGCGCCGGGCGATCTGGTGATCTGGGACAACCGTTGCACCTGCCATCTGGCGGTCGCCGACTACGACATGAACGAACATCGCCATTTGATCCGCACCAGTGTCGAAGGCGAGGTTCCGACCCTGGTCAGGACCGCTCACTAAGGCGCCTTGAAGGCCGGAAAAATCGGAATTATGGTCGCCACAGTCCGCCCTCTCGGGGGTGGACCGTCGCCGGCCACGTTCGTCGAATGCCTTTGTATAAGGTATAAACGTATACTATAATTCGAAACTAACGCGCCCCGGCGCGACATAGAAGTTTGCCGCGCATGTCGCGGTCGTCGATCCATCACGGAAATACGGGAGGTAAGCCGTGAAACTGTCCAAACGTTCATTCATCAACGGTTCGAAACGCCTGATGACGGCCGCCCTGTTCGCCGCCTTCGCCTCGGCGGGCATGACGCTCGCCGCCACCAGCGAGGCGAAGACGCTCCGCGTCACGCTGCAGCTTCCCTTGAAGAACCACCTCGGCCAGAACCTGAGCGCCTTCAAGGAAGAGGTCGAAAAGGAAACCGGCGGCAGCCTGAAGATCGAAATCTATCCGTCTGCCCAGCTCTACAAGGACAGCGAAGTGCCGCAGGCGGTCGCGTCCGGTTCCATCGAAATGGGTGTCGCCTCGATCACCCGCTTCGCCGGCACCATTCCCGCCGTCGATATCTTCTATGTGCCGTTCTTGTTCGATACCGCGTCCAAGGTCGAAGCGGCGACGGCGCCGGGCAGCACCGTCCGCGGCCCGATCGACGAAGCCGTGCTCAAGACCGGCGCGCGCATTCTCTGGTGGCAGGCCTACGGCGGCGCCATCATGCTGTCCAAGGGCGCGCCGATCCGTACGCCCGCCGACATGAAGGGCAAGAAGGTGCGCGTGTTCGGCAAGACGCTCGGCAAGTTCGTCGAAGTTCTCGGCGGCGCGCCGACGCTGATGTCGGGCTCCAAGCAGTTCCTCGCCTACCAGCGCGGCACCGTCGACGCCGGCATGACCGGGCTTTCGACGATTCCGTCGCGCAAGCTCAACCAGGTCATGGACAGCGTGACGCTGACCAACAACGCCGACGTCGAATTCGTCGTGCTCATCAACGAGAAGGTCTGGCAGGGCCTGACCGACAAGGAGCGCGAAGTCGTCGGCAAGGCGGCACGCCGCGCCGAGGCGGAACTGCGTTCCAAGATCGCCAAGATCGAGGCCGACTCGCTCGCCTACGCTAAGGCCAACAAGATGACCATCGTCGAACTCACCGACGCGGAGCGCAAGATGTGGCGCGACGCCAGCAAGCCGGTGGTCGACGATTTCATCAAGCGCACCGGCAAGATGGGCGAATACCTGGTCAAGGCCGCGGGCGGCCTCAAGTAAGCGACCGCGCCCTTCCGAAATACCCGGGGGACACGGCCGTGGCCGGTCCCCCGGTTCTTTCCCATCGGGGATGAATTTCCGTGTTCAAGCTCATCGAGCGCATCAGCGAATTTCTCGGCCATCTGGCGGCGTGGATGTTCTTCGCCGTCGGCGCCATGATCACCTATGAAGTGGTCGCGCGTTACGTGTTCCTGGCACCGACGACCTGGGCCGAGGAGATATCGGAGTTCTTCCAGATCTGGGCGACCTATCTCGCCGCCGCCTATGTGCTCAAGCACAACGACCTGATCCGCATCACCTTCCTGCTCGACCGCGCCAAGCCCGGCCTACGACGGCTGCTGGAGTCAATCTCGTTGCTGGCCATCGCCGTCTTCTGCTTGGTCGCGATCTGGTACGGCATGGAAATCCTGCTCGAATCGATCGAACAGAACCGCCACTCGGCAACCATCCTCGGTGTGCCGAAATGGGCAACCGAAAGCGCCATTCCGCTTGGCGCGCTGATGCTGCTGATGCAGGCGGTGGTTCATTTCGTGCGCCTGTTCGACGGCTCGAACAGGGATCAACCCGCCACCACGCATTCGGCCTGATGCCCTGATGACAACACTATACATCCTCGCGGGCCTGTTGGCGCTTCTCGGCGCCGGCATCCCTGTCGCCTTCGCGCTCGGCATGCTTGGGCTGATCATGCTGTGGCTGGCGGACCTCTCGCTGCTGATGGTGCCGCAGGCGCTCTACTCGACCACCGACAACTTCGTCCTGCTCGCCGTGCCGATGTTCCTGCTGATGTCGAACATCCTGCTCAAGGGCGGCGTCGGCCAGGATTTGTTCGCCGCCGTGCAGAGCTGGGTCGGCCATTGGCCAGGCGGGTTGGGCGTCGCCACCATCCTGTCCTGCGCCATCTTCGCCGCCATTTCCGGCTCGTCGGTGGCGACGGCTGCGACAATCGGCACCGTCGCCTTCAACGAAATGACCAAGCGCGGCTACGACCGACCGTTCGTGCTCGGCTTGTTGGCCGCCGGCGGTACGCTCGGCATCCTGATCCCGCCATCGATCCCGATGATCATCTACGGCGTCATCACCGAGGAATCGATCGTCGACCTGTTCCTCGCCGGCATCGGCCCCGGCATGCTGCTGGTGGTGTTCTTCATCATCTATTCGATCGCCTACGCCCGGTTCGGCCGAGGATACCAGCAGATGCCGAAGGCCAGCTTCGAAGAACGCAGGCGGCTCACGCTGCGTGCCCTGCCGACGATGCTGCTCGCCTTCATCATCATCGGCGGCATCTACATCGGCGCCTTCACACCGACCGAGTCGGCAGCCATCGGCTTCTTCATTTCGCTGATCATCGTCTATTCGCTGCGCACCATGACTTTTCAATTGCTGAAGGAAGCGGTGCTCGAATCGATGAAGACCACGGTGACCATCTTCCTGATCCTGGCCGGCGCCAAGATCTTCGGCAAAGCGATCACGCTCTACCGCATACCCCAGGATGTCTCGGCACTGATCGTCGAGAACATCTCCGAAGTCGGCATCTTCATCCTGGTGGTCTGCCTGGTGCTGCTGATCATGGGGCTGTTCCTGGAAGCGCTCTCCATGCTGCTGATCATGGTGCCGGTGCTGCATCCGTCGCTGCAAGGCCTCGGCATCGATGCCATTTGGTTCGGCGTACTCTTCGTCATCATGATCGAATGCGCGCTGATCACGCCGCCGGTCGGCCTCAACCTCTATGTCATCCAGGCCGTCTGCAATTCAAGACTGAGCGAGGTGGTGCGCGGCGTGTGGCCGTTTATCCTGATGATGTTCGCAGCCGTCGTCGCCATCTACGTGGCGCCGGATATCGCGCTCTACATTCCGTTCAAGCTGGCGCACTGATATCGGTTTCGACCTCGTCGATCTCGAGAACCGAGTCCTGAACCAACCGGGCGATGCTTTCGACGTCGTAGCCCAAATCGGCGAGAAACGCCCTAGCCCCCTCGCCGATGGCCGGCGTTTCCATGCGCAGGCCGAAGTCGTGGCCGTTCATGCGAAGCGGGATTTTCGGCAGCGGCACGCTGCGGCCGTCTTTCAGGCGGGTCTCGACCATGCCGCCGCCCTCCAGCAGTTGGCGGTCTTCGAACAGGTCGACGGGCTTGCGGACCGGCGCGAACGGCAAGCCGGCGCGTTCACAGCGCGCGTTGACGTCGTCGGTCGCGAGCGTGGCGATGCGCTTTTGCAGCTCGCCCAACAGGAAATCGCGCGCCTTCTTGCGCCCGTCGTTGGTGGCGTAGGCTGGCTCGGCACCGAGCGAGGGCAATTCCAGCGCCTCGCATAACCGCAACCAATGGCGGTCGCTGACCACGCCGATGCAAACCTGCTCGCCCGATGCGGTTTCGAACAGATCGTAGATCGCCCATGGGTTCTCCCCCTCCGGCATCGGCGGCAACCCGTGCCCGAGCACCGCCGCCGCCGACATGTGCTGGCCGACGAGATAGGCGGTCGCCTCGAACAGCGACGCCGTCACCTTCTGGCCCTTGCCGGTAGCGCGCCGCTCGTAGAGCGCGGTAATGATGCCGAGCGCGCCGAAGGTGCCGCCCAGGATATCGGTGACCGAGGCACCGGCGCGCAGCGGCCGGCCGGCCGGGCCGGTCATGTAGGCGAGCCCGCCCATCATCTGCACCAGGTTGTCGAGGCTCGGCCGGTCCTCGTAGGGCCCCGGCATGAACCCCTTGAGCGAGCAGTAGATCAGGCCTGGGTTCATTTCACGGCAGGCTTCGTAGCCGAAACCCAAGCGCTCGACGGCGCCTGGACCGAAGTTCTCGACCAGCACGTCTGCCGTGGCGATCGCGCGGGAGAGAATTTCCTTGCCGGCGGCGGACTTGAGATCGACCACCAGGCTCTTCTTGTTGCGATTGAAGAAATGGAAGAGCCCCGATCCGAACCCGCCGAAACGTCGGGTATCATCACCGCCTGGCGCCTTCTCGACCTTGATGACCTCCGCGCCCATGTCGGCGAGCACCAGCCCGCAGGACGAACCCATGACCACATGGCCGAGCTCGATGACCCGGACGCCGGCAAGGGGGAGTGGTTTGTCGTTCATTTTTCTTATGTTCCGTGATCGGGGTTGGTCGGTTCAGGCCGAGGCGTGCCAGTCGCAACGCCCGCTCTTCATCACCTGGCCCGGCAGTTCATAGCCGAGGGACCGTTCGAGTTCGCGTGCCGCCTCGATCAGCGCATCGAGATCAACACCGGTCTCGACGCCGAGTTCGTCCAAGAGTGCGACCACGTCTTCGGTGGCGAGATTGCCGGCCGCCTTGGGCACCGTCGGGCAGCCGCCGGTGCCGCCAAGCGCGGTGTCGAAGGTGGTGGCGCCGGCGGCCATGGCGGCGAGCAGGTTGGCCATGGCGGTGCCGCGGTTGTTATGGAAATGGAGCGAATAGTCGTCGGTGCCGAAACGCGCCCGGTAGGCATCGACGAAGGCGGTTGTGCTGGCCGGATTGGCCATGCCGGTGGTGTCACCGAAGATCAACCCGGTGCTGCCGGCGTCGCGGAATGCGGCGGCGATGTCTAGCACCGCTGCCGGCGCGACGTGGCCCTCGTAAGGACAGCCGAAGGCAACCGCGACGGCGCCGACAACCGGAACCCCTGCATCGGCAGCGAGGCGGAAGATGGTGTCGAGGCCGGCCAAGGATTCGGCGATCGATCGGTTAACGTTGGCACTGTTGTGCGCCTCGCTGGCGGACAGGAACACGATCAACTGGTCGGCGCCAGCGGTAATGGCTTCTGCGGCGCGCTTCGGCGTCGGCACCAGTACGGAGCGGACGAAATCAACGCCGGCGAGCCCGGCCATCACCGCCTCGGCATCGGCCATCTGCGGGATCACCTTGGCGTTGACGAACGACGTCACCTCGATCTCCTTGAGCCCGGCGGCGGCGAGTGCGCGGATCGCTTCGATACGGCCGACAGTCGCGTGATAGGAGATGATATTGAGGTAGATGCTGCGCAACCGGCGCAACACCCGCAGCGCTACGCCCGGCGCGTGAG
>JAYOXJ010000092.1:0-5503 GCA_038152725.1 Rhodospirillaceae bacterium | reverse complement strand
ACGTCACCTCGATCTCTCTCAGCCTGGCGGCGGCGAGCGCGCGTATGCAGGCGAGCTTGCGTTCGGTCGGAATGAAGGCATGGACGTTCTGGAAACCGTCACGCGGGCCGACCTCGCGGAGCCGGACGCGGCTCGGATAAGGCGCGCTCATCGCTTTTTCCCCGGCCGGACGAGCGCGATCGAGGTCTGATAGGCATAGTGGTCGCCGCGCAGGTAAAGATGGCTGACGGCAGCGGCCTTGCCGTTCCGTTCCCGGTAGACGTTCTCGACGTAGAACAACGGCGTGCCGAACTCGACCTTCAGCAGCATGGCGAGATCGCGGTCGGCGGCACTGGCCTCGACGGTCTGGTCCATGCGGTCGAGCTCGGCACCGACGCGCCCGCGCAGCAGATCGACGAAGTTTCGATTGCCGGCCATGTCGGCGGCGGCGATGCCAGTCATCGCTTCGATCCGGCCGACATTGACGGGATAGGAAATGATATTGCCGGAGATGCTGCGCAACCGGCGCATCACCCAGAGCGGTTCGCCCGGCGCGAGACCAAGTTGGCGGCAGACGTCGGCGGGGCCACCCTCCTCGCCGAGGCCGAGCAGTTTCTGCTCGATCGGCAAGCTCTTGCCGCTGGCGGTATCGACCCAGTCGGTGAAGTCGCCGGAGACGGCGATGTTGACGCGCTGGGTTTCGGGGACGCGCACGACCACGGTGCCGACCCCGCGCCGGCCCTGGATCCAGCCTTCTTCGGAAAGGATCGCCAGTGCCTTTCGGATGGTGATGTTAGAAACCGAGAACAGTCGCTCCAGCTGGGCCGCGGTCGGAATGACGTCTCCTTTTCGGTATTCGCCGCGAACGATGCGGCGGCGCAGCGTGTCCGCGACCTGCTGGTATTGCGGCGCCGAGGTGGTGGCGTTCATTCGGTGACCCTGTTCGGCTGTGACGGTATCGCCGTCCAACATAGCAAACTTTGCCCCTATCGCATCACGCCGAGAATTGATCGAAGGCGGCGAGCGCCTCGCCGCCGTAGACGGCCGCCGGTCCGCCGCCCATCTCGACGGCAACGGCGATGGTCTCGGCGACCTCGTCGCGCGTCGCCCCTTTCTGGTGCGCGGCGCGGGTGTGATAGACGATGCAGCCCTCGCAACGCATGGCGACCGAGATGGCGAGCGCCATCAGTTCCTTGGTCTTGGCCGTAAGCGCGCCATCCTTCGAAACCGCCTCGACCACCTTGCGAAATCCGCCCATGGCTTCTGGCGCCGCCTGGAAGATGGCGCGGTTGTTAAGATCGATTTCGCGGGCGCGTTCGGCGTAGTCCTTGGTCATGGGTACGTTCTCCTCATTCACCGGCGAGTGCACGTTCCGGCGTCTCGACCATGGCGGCGAAGTCGTTGATGAAAGCGACCGTATCGGCGCCGTCGATGAAGCGGTGGTCGAAACTGAGACTCCCGTTGATCACCTGCCCGACGCCGAGCCCGCCGTCGCTCACCACCGGACGCTGCTGCGCGCGTGACACCCAGAGCGTCGCCGCCTGCGGCGCGTTGATCACCGGGCGGGTGGAAACGATCGTCGCGGTCTCGAGCGCGCCGGTATTGGATAGCGTGAAAGTGCCGCCGGCCATTTCCGCCGCTGCTAGATTGCCGCTCCGCGCGCGTGCGACAACGTCGCCCAACTGGCGCGCAATCGCAAACAATGTGGCACCGCCGATACCCTGCAGCACCGGCACCACCAGGCCGCGCTCGGTCGCCATGGCGACGCCGAGATTGACGGCGCCGTGCAGGACGAGTTCGCGCCGCTCTTCGTCGATGGTGGCGTTGAACCGCGCGTGGCGGCGAAGCGGTCCCTCCAGGCACTTGGCCAGGAGCGCCGTCACCGAAATCCGGATGCCGGCCTCGCGCGCGCCCGGCTTGAGTCGTTCGATCATGGTCAGAAACGCGTCGGCACGCATCTCGAAGTTCATGGTCGAATGCGCAAGTGTGTGGACCGAGCGCGCCATGCGCTCGGCCATGGCGGCGCGAACGCCGCTCAGGGGCTCGCGACGGGTCTCGGCGGTGCCGGCTGCCCGTGATTGCGTCGCGCGCAACTGGGCGAAGCGTTCCACGTCGGCGCGCAGGATCAGGCCGCCGTCGCCGCTGCCGGTGACGGCGGCGAGGTCGATGCCGAGATCGGCGGCGAGCTTTCGGGTCGAGGGCGCGGCGGTGACCAGTCGCGCGGTGCCGAAATCCGGCGTGGTCACGCTTTGAGGCGCGGCCAGACGCATGCCGGGCAGGATCTCGCCCGGCACCAGTTCGGGTTTGGGCAGTTTGGTCTTGTCCGCCGCTTTGCCGTGCTTGCGCCCGCCCGGCGCCCGCGTGGCGACGACCTTGTCGCCGGTGTCGATGCGCATGAAGACGGAGCCGACTTTTATGGTGTCCCCCGGCTTCCAGCAAAGCTCGCCGACGATGCCGGCACAGGGTGCGGGCAATTCGACATCCACCTTGTCGGTGCTGACGGTGGCGACCTCCTCGCCCTCGGCGACCTGTTGGCCGACCTTGACGGTCCAGCTGATTAGCATCGCCTCGCTGATGCCCTCGCCGATGTCGGGAAGGATGAATTCGTACATGGATTTGCTCATCAGAATTTGAACTCCATGGCACGCTTGAGGGCGAGCTTGATGCGGTGCGCGTCCGGTTTGTAGCACTCGTCGCCGATGGAGAAGTGGTAGGGCACATCGGGCGCGGCGACGCGCTGGATCGGCGTGTGCAGGTAGCCGAAGGCTTTTTCCTGGATCACCGCCGCCATCTCGGCACCGAACCCCAGGCTCAGCGGCGCCTCGTGCACGATGACGACACGCCCGGTCTTCTTCACCGATGCCAGGATGCACTCGATGTCGTAGGGGATCAGGGTCCGGAGATCGATGACCTCGGTCTCGATACCATCGGTTTCGGCCAACTCGTCCGCCGCCTCCAGCGAACGATGGCGCATCACACCGTAGGTGATGACGGTCACATCGGATCCCGGCCGCACCACTTCCGCCTTGCCGATCTCGGCCGGCTTGCCGTCGTGCACGAACTCGGCCGACATCGAGCGATAAAGCGGCACCGGCTCGACCACCAAAACGGGGTCCGGGTCGCGCACGGCCGCGATCAAAAGCCGGTAGGCGTCCTCCGGCGTACTCGGGGAGACGATCTTTACGCCGCCGTGATGTACGTAATAGGCTTCGACGCTCTGCGAATGCCAAAAACCGCCCTTGATGCCGCCATAGGACGGCGCGCGGATCACCATCGGGCAGCTGTACTGGCCGCCCGACGCCCAGCGGTAGCGCGCCGCGCAGAACATGATGTGTTCGAAGGCGTCGTGGATGAAACCGGAGAACTGGATTTCGACGATCGGCTTCATGCCGTAGAGCGCCATGCCGACGCCGTGCGCGACGATGCCCTTTTCGTCCAGGGGCGTATCGATGACGCGGTTGGAGCCGATGCGCTGGCTCAGCCCCGTGGAGGTGCGGAAGATACCGCCGGCGCGGCCGACGTCCTCGCCCATCAGCACCACGTCGGGATCGCTCTCCAACTCGTGCGCCATGGCGGCATTGATCGCCTCCAGCACGGTCGCCTTGCGCGGCTTCAGATCGATGGCAACCATGTCAGCGGCCTTCCAACTCCGCGAGCAACTGGCGGCGCTGTTCCTCCAGCATCCAGGTCGGCTCGGCGAAGGTGTCGTCGAACATGGTCGAAGGGTCGGGAAAAGGCTGCGCCTCGGCGTGTTTCACCGCGGCGTCGATATCGGCCTTCACCTTGGCCCAGAGCGCGGCTTCCTCGTCGTCGTTCCAGAGCCCGCGCTTCTCGAGATATTTGCGCATGCGTTTCAGCGGACACCATGGCTCCCATACGGCGACCTCGTCGGCGGAACGGTAGAGGTCGGGGTTGTCGGAAGTGGTGTGATAGCCCATGCGGTAGGTGATCGCCTCGATCAGCGTGGCGCCGATCTCGGGCGAGAGATAGCCGGCCTCCTTGGTCACCGAGTAGACGGCGAGTGGATCGTTGCCGTCGACGCGCAGGTTCCTGACCCCATAGGCGTCGCCCTTCTCGGCAAAGGTCGCCGAGCCGGTCTGCAGGCTGGTCGGCGTGGTCACCGCCCAGCCGTTGTTCTCGCACAAGAACACCACCGGCGGCTTGTGCACGCCGGCGAAATTGAGCGCGGAATGGAACTCGCCCCGGGACGAGGAGCCCTCGCCGAAGAAGGCCATGAAGCGGGTGTCGTCGCCCTTGATCTTGGCCGCCCAGGCGGCGCCGCAGGCATGCGGGATGTAGGAGCCGACCTGCGTCGTCATCGGCACCACGTTGGCGCGCCGGTCGCCCATCAGCGTCGGCAGACGCCGGCCCTTCAACGGCTCACCCTCGCGCCCGAAGAACTGGATGAAAAGCTGCGCCAAAGGCACGCCCCGCATCAAAAGCGTGCCCGGGTGGCGGTAGCCCAGGAAAATCCAGTCGTCGGGCTTGTAAGCCAATGTCGCGCCGGTATGCACGGCCTCGAGGCCACGGTGCGGAATCCAGAATTCGACCCGGCCGGAGCGCTGCAGCGTCCAGCCGCGATCATCGATGGCGCGGACCAGCACCAGCATTTCGTAGAGTCCGCGGAGCGTCTTGGCGTCCAAGCCGGGATCGGGCAGGTCGCCGACGAGATCGCCGTTGGCATCCATGACCTGGCGGATGCCCCGTGCCGGCGCATCGGCGAGGATGCATGCGGGTGCCACCGGCTTGCGGCCCGGCTTGGGCTTAGATGTCTTTTGGCGTGCCACCTTGTTCCTCCCTGGTCGACGTCAGCCTGGAACGCCGACTGTATTATATATTCGTATACTTTCATACTATAATTTCCGAGTGATGCGATAGGCACATTGCCGGATCGTCTGCGGGCGGCGGAAAGGTGTTGCGCCGACCTCTGAATCGCTCCACAACTTTTCTGTCGCGGGGGACGCTGCGAACGGAGAATTTCCACATGCTATCGATCCTGATACTCGGCTTCCTGATCGGCATCCGCCACGCTTTCGAGCCCGACCATGTTGCCGCGGTCGCGTCGCTCACCACTCGCACCACCTCGCTCAAACAAGCGATCCGCCACGGTGTAGCCTGGGGCCTCGGTCATACGTTGACGCTGTTCGCTGTCTGCACCGTGGTCCTGCTGCTCGATACCGCCATTTCCGACAAGCTCGCCGGTTATCTCGAGGTGGCCGTCGGCGTCATGCTAGTGATCCTCGGCGCCGACGTGATCCGCCGGCTGGTGCGAGAGCGCATCCACTTCCACGCCCACCGTCATGGCGACGGCGTCACCCACTTTCACGCCCACTCGCACGCCGGCGAGGCGCCCAAGGCGCACGACGCCCGCCACCACCATCACGAACATCGGGCCGGTTTTCCGTTCCGGGCGTTGGCTGTCGGGCTCATGCACGGCATGGCCGGCTCTGCGGCGCTGATCGTACTCGCCGCCCAGGCGGTCAACTCGATCTGGCTCGGACTCGCCTACGTAGCGCTGTTCGGC
>JAYOXJ010000091.1:1789-11444 GCA_038152725.1 Rhodospirillaceae bacterium | reverse complement strand
TCAGGATGAACGGGATGAAGAACGCCCAGGCGTAGGGGTGCTTCTCCATCACCGGCCTGACGATGCCCATCGACCAGCTTTCCAGGGTCATGACTTGGAAGAGCGTGTACATGGAGCGCCCGATGTGGCCGAACCAGGCTTCGAACTCGGCGCCGAACAGGTTGGTGGCGAGTACCGCGCCGACATAGAAGATCAGCGTGATCAAGGCGACGATGGAGGCCATTGCCGGCAGCGCGCCGAACAGCGCCTGGATGACGACGCGCATCTGCGGCACCACGGACAACAGGCGCAGCGTGCGCAGGATGCGGAGCGCGCGCAACACCGTGAACGGCCCCGCCGCCGGTACCAGCGCGATGCCGACGACGATGAAGTCGAAGACGTTCCAGCCTTCCTTGAAGAAGCGCCAGCCCTTGTGGAACAGCTTGGCGGCGATCTCGGCGCAGAAGACGACGAGCACCACCTTGTCGAGCACGGCCAGCGCCGCGCCGAAATTGGTGCGCACCCAATCGACGGTCTCAAGCCCGAGCGTGATGGCGTTGAAGACGATCAGCACGGTGATCAGGTTCTGCACCTTGGGCGCCATCACCATGGCGCCGATGCGTTCGCGCATACCGGTATTCTGGCTGACTTCCTGGCTCACCGCGAAAACCCTCCGGCAGAGGTCTTAGCGCGTCTTCCGGCCGCTTCCAAGCGCGGAAAATGCGTTGCCGTCATCCACGTCGTCGAGTGTCGCGGCGAGGCCGACACGCCAGCCCTTGGGCAGTTGCGCCAGCGTCACTTCAAGCGTATCGGGCCTGGACCATGCGACGCCCGAGAAGATATCGATGCCGGCATGCGGACGCTTGAGCCCGACCAGCCAGAAGCCGCCGTCCGTGGCCGGGCCGAACACGGCGTCGCCGCGGCCGAGTGCCTGGAACGCCTGCCAGATATGGCCGGGCCGGATCGCCGGAATGTCGGCGCCGACCAGCACCGCCGGCCCCGGCGGCAGGGCGGTCAGGAGCCGCGTCATGCGCCGGCCGAGATCGCCGGTGCCTTGCGCGATGCGGTCGGGACCGGCGGGCCACAAACGGTCGTCGGCGATGTCGCGGTCGGGGGTGACGCCGAGCCAGGTCCGCCAGCGCGCGTCGGCGTCTAGGCGGCGGGTCACATCATGGAGGGTGCGGCGATAGAAGCCGGCGGCGCGAACGGCGCCGACATCGGCGGCGAGGCGCGTCTTGACCCGGCCGAGCCTCGGCGCCTTGGCCATGACGATAAGGTGGCGCGGTGGCGCGCTCACGATTTCCGGCCCTCGTAGAACTCGGCCAAGGCGCTCGGCGGCATACCGAGATAATAGAGCGCGAGACAGCAGAGGTTGCGGAGCGGCCGCATCACGTAGCCGTCCTTTTGGTAGCGCACCGCCGAGGTCACCGCGTCGGCCGGCAGCGCCTCCAGGCGGTGGTTGTCGATGCGCCGGACCAGGGCGACGTCCTCCATCAACGGCACCGGCGGATAGCCGCCCAAGCGCTCGTAGTATTCGGCCGAGATCAGGAAGCCCTGGTCGCCATAGGGGAGACCGAGCCAGCGGCAGCGCCACTGAACGACGCGCTCGAGATTGCGTGCCGCCGGCGACGGATCGTCCAAGGCGAAGCGGAAATAACCGGCGCGAAAGATGTTCTTCGGATCCGAGATGAAGCGCCGCGTCACCGTCTGCCAGCCGGGCCCCAAGCGGGTGTCGGCGTGCATGAACAAGAGCCACTCGCCGCTCGCCGCACTCGCGCCCATCGCCAACTGCCGGCCGCGCCCTTTGGGTGCGGAGAGCGTTCGCGCGCCGGCGAGTTCCGCCGCTTCGAAGGTGCCGTCGGAAGAGCCGCCATCGGCCACGACCACTTCATCGGCAACGCCGCTGGCAAGCCAGGCCTCGACCGCGGCACCGATGACGCCGCCGGCGTTGAGCACGGGGATGACGACTGACAGCAAAGAAAAACCTCCGCCGCCGCTTTTATCACAAGCGGCCGGCGGAGGCAGCGTTTCCAGTCAGGAAAGCGGGGTGTGGCGGCTCAGCGGCCGAACAGCCCGGCGACGGCGCGATAAGCGGCTTCGACGCCGAGAACGAGGCGATAGGCGCCGCTGGCGATCATGTCGCTGACGGTGAATTCGGGGGCGGCCGAGTGGTAAGTGCCGGCGCAGGGAGCGTGGTTCATCATTTTGGCCTCCATGACCAATACTGGCTTAACCAGCAAGATTGCGTCTTGGGATTGGTTTTAAGCGATTTTCTTCTTTCCAACAAACGATGAATTTTTATATTATGAGATAGTTTTTCTTAATCGTAGGGAAGTCCCATGCGCCGCCTGCCGCCATTGAGTGCGTTGCGCGCCTTCGAGGCCGCCGCGCGGCACATGAGCTTCACCCGCGCCGCCGACGAACTGGGCGTGACGCCGGCGGCGGTCAGCCAGCAGATCCGCTCGCTCGAGGACTGGATCGGCACGCCGCTGTTCCGACGGCTGACCCGCGCGCTCAGGCTGACCGAGGCGGCGCAGAGCGTTTTGCCGCAGCTTTCGGAAGCCTTCGACATCCTGGCGGACGTCACCGCGCGCCTGGAGGCCGACGTCGACGCGCCGGTGCTGGTGGTCTCCTCCGCACCGACCTTCGCCACCAAGTGGCTGGTGCCCAGGCTGGCGCATTTCAACGACGCGCACCCCGACGTCACCATCCGCATCGACGCCTCGCTCGGCCTGGTCAACGACTTCGATCGCGACGGCGTGCACGTGGCGGTGCGGCTCGGTGCCGGCGACTATCCGGGGATGCGCGTCGACTGGCTGATCGACGAGGACGTGGCGCCGGCCTGCTCGCCGGCGCTGATGGCGGAAAGCCACCCGCATCCACTGAAGACGCCCGACGATCTCCGCCACCATCGCCTGCTCCACGTCGACTGGGGGCCCGTTCTGCAACCGCCGACCTGGAAGGTGTGGTGCGATTATGCCGGCGTCACCGGCATCGACGTCGACAAGGGCCCGATCTTCTCGGTCGAGGACCTGGCGATCTCCGCCGCCATGGCCGGCCAGGGCGTCGTCCTGGTGAGCACGCTGGCGGCGCAGGACGACCTCGCCCAAGGCCGCCTGGTGCGCCCGTTCGATATCGTCATCCCGTCCAATTCGGCATTCTGGGTGGTGGCGCCGGAACGCACCGCCGACCGCCCGAAGGTCGCCGCATTCCGCGAATGGATCATGGAGGAGATCAAGCATCCCGGTCCGCTGACGGCCTAAGATATCGGTAAATGTTCTTGTTTTGTTTCTATCTCGCTGCTAGACTCCGCCATGGTCGATACCCTGCCCGATATCGCCCGCAAGGGCCGCGGCGCCGTCTCCAACGGGAGCGGCCGTTTCGAGCCGCATGCCCGCATCAAGATAGATGACGGTTGGAACACGGCGGTGGCCGACGACGATCTGCCGCCGCTCCGCACCACCGTCACCGACGAACATCCGAAAAGCGTCATCACCCGCAACCAGTCGCCGGACATCCCGTTCGACCGCTCGCTCAACCCCTATCGCGGCTGCGAGCATGGCTGCGTTTACTGCTTCGCGCGGCCGACCCATGCCTATCAGGGACTCTCCGCCGGCCTCGATTTCGAGACCAAGCTCTTCGCCAAGCCGGACGCCGCGAAACTCCTCGCCGACGAACTCAGGAAACCCGGCTACAAGCCGGCGACGCTGGCCATGGGCACCAACACCGACCCCTACCAGCCGATCGAGAAGAAGCGCGGCATCACCCGCGCGGTGCTGCAGGTGCTGGCCGAATGCAATCATCCTGTCGCCATCGTCACCAAGTCCAACCTGGTGCTGCGCGACCTCGACATCCTGGGCACCATGGCCAAAAAAGGCTTGGTCTCGGTCGCCGTCTCGGTCACCTCGCTCGACCCTGTGCTGGCAAGGCGCCTGGAGCCGCGGGCGACGACGCCGGCCAAGCGCCTGGATGCCATCGCCGGGCTATCGGGAGCCGGGGTGCCGGTCTCGGTGATGGTGGCGCCGGTGATCCCGGCGATCAACGACCACGAGATCGAAGCCATCCTGGACGCCGCCGCCGGCGCCGGTGCCGGTGCCGCCGAGTACATCCTGTTGCGCCTGCCGGGCGAGGTGCGTGGTCTCTTCGCCGAATGGCTCGAAGCGCATTACCCGGACCGCGCCAAGCGCGCGCTCGGCCGCATGGCCGGCCACCGCGACGGAAAGCTCTACGAAGCGCAATGGGGCAAGCGCATGACCGGCGAGGGCAGCGACGCGGAGCTGCTGGCCAGGCGCTTCCAGATCGCGGTCAAGCGGCTGGGATTGGGCCGCGAACGCGCCGGCAGCCGGCGCCTCGTCAGCGCCGAATTCCGCCCGCCGGTCCGCGCCGGCGACCAGCTCTCACTGTTCTAGGAGGCTTGCCATGACCGACCCTGAAACCACCGCCACGGAAATGACCGGCCGTTGTCTCTGCGGCGCCGTCAGCTTCACCGCAAGCGGCATCACCACCCACCACCATGCCTGCCACTGCGCCATGTGCCGGCGTTGGGGCAGCGGCCCCTATCTCGGCGCGCGCGTCGAACGGATCGAATTCGACGGCGAGGCCGACATCACCGTCTACGCCTCTTCGGAATGGGCCGAGCGGGCGTTCTGCGCCAAATGCGGCTCCAACCTCTATTACCGGTTCAAGCGCGACGGCAGCCATTACGTCAGCGTCGGCACCTTCGACGACGCCCGGCCGTTCATGGTCTGTGGCGAAATCTACATCGACGCCAAACCGCCGGGCTATGCCTTCGCCGGCGACCATCCGCGCCTGACCGAGGCCGAACTGCTGGCCAAGCTCGGCATCACTTAAAGAGAGGGCATCAGCACCCTGCCCGGCACTTTCTTTTGACCCCCTTTATCGGAGGCGCGAGTATGGCAGCGCCGCAACCGTAGGGGAGTCCCGTGGCGAACAATTCAGCAAGCAGCCCCGACGATCCCAACGCGCTGTTCGCAGGCGCGACGGCGCAATACGACAATGGCCGCCTCGCCGAGGCGGAGGCGCTATGCCGGCGCACACTCGGCGTGCTGCCCGGCCATGCCTGGGCGCTCAATTTGCTCGGCGTCATCCATTGCCGCACCGGCCGCAGCGACCAGGGTGTGCGGCTGATCGCCCAGGCGCTCTCGCTCGCACCCGATGAGGCGAGCTTCTATAACAATTTCGGCACCGGCTTGACCGGCCTCGGCCGCCACGTCGATGCCGTCACCGCGTTCCGCCGCGCGCTCGAACTCGATCCCGACTCCGCTTCCGCCCACAACAACATCGCCGCCCCCCTGAAGGCCATGGGCAAGCTCGAGGAAGCCGCCGACCACTACCAGAACGCGGTCCGGCTCCGGCCCGAGTTCGGCGAGGGCTGGGCCAACCTCGCCAATGTGCTCCTCGACATGGGCCATGTGCAGCAAGCCTCGACCTCGGCCGAACGCGCCGTCAGGGAAGCGCCCGGCTACGCCGTCGCACACAATAACTTAGGGACCGTGCGCCACCGCCAGGGCCGCTACGCCGAGGCCGAAGCGGCGTTCCGCCGCGCCATCGAACTCGACGCCGACAACACCGACGCGCTCTGCAACCTGGGCGAAATCCTGAAGGAGTCGGGCCGCGCCCGGGACGCCATGGCGTTCTACCGGCGCGCCCATGACCTCGCACCCGGCGAACTCGCGAAAGACTCCAACCGCCTCTACGCCATGTGCGCCGTCGAGGGCGCCGACCCGGCCGAGATCGGGGCCGAACACAAGGCCTGGGGCGCACACGCGCGCCCGTCCAATATTTCAGGGCCGGATTTTTCCGGCCGCGACCGCGATCCCGACCGCCGGCTCCGCGTCGGCTACGTCTCTTCCGACCTTCGCCGCCATTCCGTCGCCTATTTCCTGGAGCCGATCCTCGAACACCACGACAAGCGCGCGTTCGAAGTCTTTGCCTACGCCAACATGGCCGGCTGCGACGAGGTCACAGAAAGGTTGCGTGGGCACGCCGATCATTGGCGCGGCGTGTTCGGGCTCTCGGACGCCGAACTGGCATCGCAAGTCGCGCTGGACGGGATCGACATCCTGATCGACCTCGCCGGCCATACCCGTGGCAACAGGCTCGGCGCCTTCGCCCGCAAACCCTCGCCGGTGCAGGTCAGCTACCTCGGTTATCCGGCGACGACGGGCCTCAAGGAGATCGACGGCCGCATCACCGACGCCTGGGCCGACCCGCCCGGCATGACCGAGGCGTTCCATGCCGAACGCCTGATGCGCCTGGAACACGGTTTCCTCTGCTACCGCCCATCCGAGGACGCGCCGCCACCGGAGCCGCCGCCCTCTCTCTCCGCCGGCCACGTCACCTTCGGCTCGTTCAACAACTTGGCCAAGCTGACGCCGGCGACGGTCGCGACCTGGGCCGAGATTCTCAAGGCCGTGCCGGGATCGCGGCTGCGCCTCAAAGCCAAGGCGCTCGGCGACGAGGCGACCTGTTCGCGCGTGCAGGCCGATTTCGCCACGCACGGCATCGATGCCGGGCGCCTCGATCTCCTTGCATGGATCACCGCGTCGCATCCCTTGGCCGCCTATCACGGCGTCGACATCGCGCTCGACACCTTCCCCTATCACGGTACGACGACGACCATGGAGGCACTCTGGACCGGCGTCCCTGTCGTCACGCTTGCCGGCGGCTGGCATGCGTCCCGGGTCGGGGTCTCGATCCTGGCGCGCGCCGGCCTCGACGAGATGGTGGCGGCGAACCCGGCCGACTACGTCAAGATCGCATCGTCGCTGGCGGCCAAGCCCGACCTCTTGGTCGAGCTCCGCGCCACCGTCCGCGGCATGATCGTGCGCGCCGGCATGACCGACGGGGTGCGCTTCACCGCCGAGTTCGAGGCGGCACTGCGCCGGCTTTGGCGCGACTGGGCGGCCGCCGGCGGCTGACGTCTATCCGAGATTCTTCATGACCTGGCGGCCTGAAGCGCCTATATCATCCCCATGGAAACCTTCCTGCCCTTCCTGATGGTCTTCGCCATGTTCGCCACGCTGGCGGTGGTGGTGGTCGGCATCATCTCGTTCGCCGTCCATGGCAAGTTCTACCGCAAGCATTCCAACCACATGATGCGGCTCCGCGTGCTGTTCCAGGCCATCGCGCTGGTCATCTTCGCCATCCTGATGGCCTACGTCGCGCGCTGACCGAGACGAAGGGACGCACCGCATGGTCAAGCTCGACAAGATCTACACGCGCGGCGGCGATGCCGGCGAAACCTCGCTCGGCTCCGGCGCGCGGGTCAAGAAGCATTCGCTCCGCGTCGCTGCCTACGGCACCTCGGACGAGGCCAATGCCGTCATCGGCATGGCCAGACTGCATACCAAGGCAGACGCCGAGACCGACGCCATGCTGGCCCGCATCCAGAACGACCTGTTCGATCTGGGCGCCGATCTCTGCACGCCGGAAGGCAAGGAGCGCCGGTCCGGCGCGCTCCGCGTGACACCCGAACAGGTGACGCGCCTGGAAGCCGAAATCGACGCCATGACCACGAGCCTGAAGCCGCTGACGTCGTTCATCCTGCCCGGCGGCACGCCGGCCGGCGCGCACCTGCACCTGGCGCGCACCGTGGTGCGCCGCTGCGAGCGGCTGCTGACCGAACTGGCGGAGCAGGAAGACATCAATCCCGAGTGCGTCAAATACGTCAACCGCCTCTCCGACCACCTGTTCCAGCTGGCGCGGCACGTGAATGACGACGGCGCCCTCGACGTGCTCTGGGTGCCCGGCGGCAACCGCTAGCGCAGACATCCTCCCGCCCTTCCCGGCCCATCGATTCGTGGCCGGATGCCGGCAAATCTGATAGAATATTCCGGATCATGCAGACTGGGGTCGTGCCATGGCTCGCGTCCGGAAGATTCCCGCGCTGATTTTTTCGACCGTCGTTCTGGTTCCGGCCTGCGTTTCGGCGCAGGTGCTTCCCGATACCGCGGCCAATCGGGCCCGCGGCGTCGTCGGCTGCGTGCAGAACTCGAGCGGCATCACCTGCGGCGGGCGCGGCGGCGGGGGTGGTGGCGGCGGCGGCGCCTATTACCAGCATCAGCAGTTCATGAACCAGATGATGATGAACACGATGCAGGGCCTGATGAACAATTTCTGGGCCGGCTATCAACAGGGGCTCGAACAGCGCCGGCGGCGCCAGTCGGCACTCAATCTCAACAACGCCGGCATCGCCTACGCCAACAAGGGCAACTGGACGGCCGCCGTCACCAGCTTCCAGAACGCGCTCCGCTATTCCGACGATCCGGTGATCCGCAAGAACCTGGCCTGGGCGGAGGACGAGCGATCCGGCCGCGCCGAGGCGCGCCGCAAGGCGGAGCGCGAGCGCCGCGAGAAAATCGCGCGGATGATCGGCCAACTGTCCGACAAACTGAAGGAACCGCCCGCCGAAAAAACCACCCCGGGCGCGCGCAACGAACTCGATTTCCTGACGCCGAAGGAAACCGCGTTTTTCGGTCTCGGCGGCGATGCGCCACCGCCGGTCGACTTGCGCAACCCCGCCCCGGACGAAAACGGCCTCGCCTTCATGGCACCGAACGGCCAGGTCGCCGGCGCGACTGCGCAACCGGCGCACGCGACGACGACGCAGCCGTCGCGACCGGCCGGCGTTCAGGTCGCGAGCCGCGACGGCGGGCTGCAATTCCTGTCGCCCGACGCCGAAGTCGATGCGCCGGCCGCCGCACCCGCCGGCGCGTCGACGCATCCGGACGCGTCGAGCCCGAAGGCGGCCATGCTGCTCGACGCGCTGGCCCATGGCGAACGCGACTGGGACAAGAGCCGGGCCTACCTGCGGGGGCTGCAAAAACGCTATCCCGACGACCGCAACATCCCGGACGCAATCGAAGAGCTCGATCGCGTGCGCAAGCTGGCCGCAGCGAAAGGCGCGCACCCACCGCCGCCGACTCCCCGCGTGGCGGCGCTCGAACAAAAGGGACGCGAACTGATCCGGGAGGGCAAGTTCCTCGAGGCCCGCGGTGCCCTGGCGCAGGCCTATTGGGAAGACCCGGCGCAATCGGAAGTCGGCGAGCTTCTACAGGCGACCCATCTGATCCTGGTCAAGGAAGCCGGCGAATACAAAACCTCGGCCCGTGCCGCCGTGCGCGCCGGCAATTACGGCGAGGCCGAATTGCTGCTGCAGGCAGCCGCCAAGCGCGCCCCCAACGACAGTTCGATCTCCCGGGAACTGAAAGCCATCGGCGCCTTCGACCGGCACGGAGAAACCATGCTGCAACTGATGTCCGGTCGCGAGAGCGACCTGCCGATCAAGCCGATGATGCTCGAGCGCGACGCCGACAAATTGTTGGCGGCGAAGGACTATTCGGGCGCCTTGCGGAAACTCGACGAGGCCGCCCGTCTGACGGCAGACAGTCGCGTGAAATCAAGATCAAAGTTTCTTGAAAACAACGCTTGGCGGCGGGCGCATACCGCATTGCAAAAGACGCATTTCACAGG
This sequence comes from Rhodospirillaceae bacterium, assembly GCA_038152725.1. Lineage (GTDB taxonomy): Bacteria > Pseudomonadota > Alphaproteobacteria > Rhodospirillales > Casp-alpha2 > TMED8. Next base: position 1,970 of record JAYOXJ010000091.1, on the reverse strand, counting down.
CCGGAATGCGGGTCATGGAACGGTCACACATGCCTTGACCCGGTCATCCACCGCGCTTATTGTGCGGTGCGAAATCGCAGGGGGCGCCACCGGAAAATCCATTGGATTTTTTCGGGTCGTCCGTGCCGTCGGCACCGTGTCGGCCGCGCCCCCATGGGGGAACCGTTTCGAAGGAATACGC
>JAYOXJ010000091.1:0-1779 GCA_038152725.1 Rhodospirillaceae bacterium | reverse complement strand
CACATGCCTTGACCCGGTCATCCGCCGCGCTTATTGTGCGGTGCGAAATCGCAGGGGGCGACGCCGGGAAAACCAATGGATTTTCGCGTCGTTCGGGCCGTCGGTAACGCGCCGGCCATGCCCCCATGGGGGAACCGTTTCGAAGGAATACGCCGGATAGCTCATGAAAGTTCTAGTCGCCGTCAAGCGGGTCGTTGACTACAACGTCAAGATTCGCGTGAAGTCCGACCAGACGGGGGTCGAGACGGCCAACGTCAAGATGTCGATGAACCCGTTCGACGAGATCGCCGTCGAAGAGGCCGTGCGCCTCAAGGAAGCCGGCGCGTGCGAGGAAGTCATCGCCGTCTCGCTGGGCACGCAGCAGTGCCAGGAGACCATCCGCACCGCGCTTGCCATGGGCGCCGACCGCGGCGTCCTTGTCCAGCATGACGGTGAGCTGCAGCCGCTCGCGGTGGCCAAGCTCCTGAAAGCCGTGGTCGACAAGGAAGGCCCCGACCTCGTCATCGTCGGCAAGCAGGCCATCGACGACGACAGTAACCAGACCGGCCAGATGCTCTCCGCGTTGCTCGGCTGGTCGCAGGGCACTTTCGCCTCCAAGCTCGCCCTCGACGGCGGCCGTGCCAAGGTCACGCGCGAAGTCGACGGCGGCCTCGAGACGGTCGATCTCAAGATGCCCTGCGTGGTGACCACGGACCTGCGCCTGAACGAGCCCCGCTACGCCTCGCTCCCCAACATCATGAAGGCCAAGAAGAAGCCGATCGACACGCTGACGCCGGCCGATCTCGGCGTCGACGTGGCGCCGCGCCTGACCACGCTGAAGGTCACCGAGCCCCCGGCCCGCGCCGCCGGCGTCAAGGTCGAGAGCGTCGCCCAACTGGTCGACAAACTGCGTAACGAAGCGAAGGTGATCTGATGAGCGTCCTGGTCCTCGCCGAACACGACAATTCGGAACTGAAACCCGCGACGCTGAACGCCGTCGCCGCCGCCGCCAAGCTGGGCGACATCACGCTCCTGGTCGCGGGCGCGGGCTGCGGTGCCGTAGGTGACGCAGCGGCCAAGGTCGCCGGCGTCGCCAAGGTGCTGGTCGCGGATTCTCCGCTCTACGCCAATTCGCTGGCCGAGAACGTCGCCGCGTTGATCCAATCGCTCGCGCAGGGCTATTCGCACGTGATGGCGCCCTCGACCACGTCGGGCAAGAACATCATGCCGCGCGTCGCCGCGCTGCTCGATGTCGCGCAGATCTCCGACATCACTGCCGTCGTCGACGCCGACACCTTCGAGCGCCCGATCTATGCCGGCAACGCCATCGCCACGGTGAAGTCGTCGGACGCGGTCAAGGTCATCACCGTGCGCACCACGGCCTTCGACGCCGCCGCGGCCGAGGGCGGTTCCGCCGCCATCGAGAGCGCCACCGCCGCCGCCGACGCCGGGCTATCGAGCTTCGTCGGCCAGGAGCTGACCAAGTCGGAGCGCCCGGAACTGACCAGCGCCAAGATCATCATCTCGGGCGGGCGCGGCATGCAGTCGGGCGACAACTTCCCGCTGCTCGAAGCCGTCGCCGACAAGCTCGGCGCCGCCGTCGGTGCGTCGCGCGCCGCCGTCGATGCCGGCTTCGTGCCCAACCACTACCAGGTCGGCCAGACCGGCAAGGTCGTCGCGCCGGATCTCTACATCGCCGTCGGCATCTCGGGTGCCATCCAGCACCTCGCCGGCATGAAGGACTCCAAGGTCATCGTCGCCATCAACAAGGACGAGGAGGCGCCGATCTTCCAGGTCGCC
>JAYOXJ010000090.1:0-11456 GCA_038152725.1 Rhodospirillaceae bacterium | reverse complement strand
GTCTATTTCTGGGCGGTGCATCGGTACGGCGGATATGCGCTGCCGGTGTGGAACGCCAAATTCCTGATCTACTGTCTGCTCGGCAGCATCTCGCAGATTCTCTTCACCTTCGTGCTGATCTATCTGTTCTCTTTCCGCAACTTCGCCGTCGGCACCACGCTTTCCAAGACCGAGGTGGTGCAGATCGCCATCCTCGGATTGATCCTGTTGGGCGACACCCTGACGCTCTGGGCCGGCGTCGCCATCGGGCTCAGCCTGATCGGCGTGATGGCGATGTCGCTGGCGCAGAGCAAGATCTCGCTCTCCAACCTGGTCGCCGGCCTGACCGAGAAGCCGACGCTGGTCGGGCTTTTGTGCGGCGCGCTCCTGGGCGCCTCGGTGGTGTTCTTCCGTGGCGCCGGCCTGGCACTCGGCGACGGCCCCGCGGTCATGCGCGCGGCCTACGCACTGGCGGTCGCGCTTGTGATGCAGACGGTAATGATGGGCATCTACCTGAAGCTCCGCGAGCCGGGCGAACTGACCAAGGTGATGGTCAATTGGAAGCCGGCGCTTTCGGTCGGCGTCTCCGGCGTGCTCGCCTCGATCTGCTGGTTCACCGCCTTCACCATGCAGAACGCGTCTTACGTGCGCGCACTCGGCCAGATCGAGCTGGTCTTCACCTTCATCGCCTCGATCTTCTTCTTCAAGGAGAAGACCAGCCCGATGGAGTTTTTCGGCATACTTTTGGTTGTAGCCGCGATCCTGATCCTGGTCTTGCTGCACTAGGCGATTCGGGTTTTTTGCTCCAACCGAACAGGGCCGATACGGTGGGCCCGGCAACCTGCCGCCGCCTGCAGAGCTTTGTGAAATAGGCGATTACCATAGTCGGCAGGTAAGGCATTTTTTCAGCCTTGCGCCGACGCGCGATTTCGGGATTATGGCCATTTCCTCGAAACGCAACCCGACGAGTGCCGATCCATGACCGACACCAAGACCATCCTTTCCAATTGTCTCACCGACGCCACTTTTCCGGAACTGCCGAAACACACATCCGGCAAGGTCCGCGAAAGCTACGATCTCCCGGACGGACGGCGCGTGATGGTCGCCACCGACCGCCAGTCGGCTTTCGACTTCGTCCTCGCCGCGGTGCCCTACAAGGGCCAGGTGCTGAACCAGACGGCGACCTTCTGGTTCGAGGAAACCGCCGATATCTGCCCGAATCACCTGATCGACGTGCCCGATCCCAACGTCGTCATCGGCAAGCGCCTCGACATGCTGCCGATCGAGATGGTGGTGCGCGACTACATGACCGGTTCGACCGAAACCTCGATCTGGCCGATGTATCAGAAAGGCGCGCGGGTCATGTATGGAATCCAGTTTCCCGATGGCCTGAAGAAGAGCCAGAAACTCCCGGAAACCATCCTGACGCCGACGACCAAGGGTTCGGTCGACGGCCACGATCTGCCGATCACCCCGGCCGAGATCGTCGAACAGGGCCTGCTCACCCAGGCGCAGTGGGACGAATTGGCAGAGCTTTCCCTGGCCGTCTTCGCGCGCGGACGCGAGATCGCGGCGAAGAACGGCCTCATCCTGGTCGATACCAAGTACGAATTCGGCGTCGACGAGAACGGCAAGATCACGCTCGCCGACGAGATCCACACCCCCGATTCGAGCCGCTACTGGCTCGCCGACAAGTATCAGGCGAGGTTCGAGGCCGGTGAAAACCCCGACAGCCTCGACAAGGAGTTCTTGCGGCTCTGGATCACCGCGCGCTGCGATCCCTACAAGGAGAAGATCCCGGAGATTCCGGCCGAGACCCTGATGGAGTTCGCCGGCAAGTACGTCCGGCTCTACGAGCAGGTCACCGGGCGCAGCTTCGAGAAGGCGCCGATGGACCGGCCGGTGAAAGACCGCATCCGCGAGAACCTGGCCAAGGCACTGCCGGAATACTTCGGCTAGGCGAACGCCGCCAGTTCCTCGGCCCGTGCGATCAGGCGCTTGGCGTTCAAGTAGATCGGCAGTTCGACCAGTGAGCCGTCGACTTCGGCGCGGCCATGGCCGGCGGCCTGGGCGCGTTCGAACGCCTCGACACGGTGGCGCGCCTGCAGCACCTCGTCGGCCGACGGCGTCAGCGTGTCGTTGATCAGCGCCGCGTGCGACGCCGTCACCAGGCTCTTCGCCCTGTAGCCGAGCCGCCGCGCGTGACGGCTCTCGTTCACGACCCCGGCCTCGTCCTTCCAGGTATAGGGACAGTCGATGGCGAGCACCCCGGCGGCGACGCATTCGACCAGGAAACGCTGGCGCACGTAGGCGAGTTCGATACCGTCCTGGCCGCGCTCGGCGCCCAGGTCGGCGGCCATGTCCTCGCTGGCGACGAGGCAGCCCGTCACCCGCTCGCTCGCCTTGCAGACCGCGTAGGTCTGGATCAGGCCGCGGGCGAGTTCGACATTGGGTACCAGTTCGGTCGAACCTTGCGCGATGCCGTGATCGCGCTCCAGGTGCGAGACGCGCGCGTCCAACCGCTCGACCTGGCGCGGCTCGGCGACCTTGGGCAGCAGCACCGCATCCGGCCCGGCCGCCATGACGGCACTTAGATCGGCGAGCCCATCCTCGGTCTCGAGCGGATTGACGCGGACGGCGGCGATGGCCCCCTTGGCCCGCCAGCGCCCGAAGAGATCAGCCCCCTTGGCGCGCGCGCCGGCGCGCAGCCCGGGCGGCGTGAAGTCCTCCAGTTCAAGGATGATGACGTCCGCACCGCTGTTTTCCGCCGCCGCCAGCTGCGCCTCGTCGGCGCCGCCGTCGTAAATAAAAGAGCGGCGGAGATGCGGCGGGCGCTTCGCCATCACGCGTTCGGCAGTTTGAACGCGGCGCGCTCGTCGGCATCCAACTGGCCGACCAGCCCGATCTCCCATTCGAGATACTGGCGCATGTGCTCCTTGTTGCCCATGTGCCTCTGACCGGTGAAGAACAGATAGTCGGCGCGGCCCTCGTCCGGCGGATCGTTGGGCGATGCCTCCTCCGGATAGCCGGCCGCGGCCCAGGCTTCCATCCCGCCGGCGAGCACTTCGACCTCGCCGCCGCCGAGCGCGCGGATATCGACCGCGGCGAGCCGGGCGGCATGCACATCGTCGGCGACCAGCACCACGGGCCGGCCCTTGAACAGCTTGGCAACCGCAGGAAGTTTAGGGCGTAGCGCCCACTTGGCGCCCGGCACGTGGCCGTCACGGAACGCCTGGCTGGCGCGCATGTCGATGACCACGGCACCGCTGTCGCCGCGCAGCGTCTCGACCGCGATCTCGGCGAGCTTGGGCGCGATCGCCGGATCGAGGGCGGTCCGGGCGGCACCCGTCTCGCCGGCCTGCCCGCCGACGCCACCGGCCAGCACATAGACGTCGCGGCCCATCTGCTGTAGCCAATGCGCCGCCATGACGGCGCGCACCTCGATGTCGTCGCAGACGACGACCCGCGCACCCAAGACACCGACGCTCAAGTCGGTCGCCTGTACCAGCTGACCGCCCGGCGCATGCCGCGCGCCGGCGAGATGGCCGGCCTCGAACTCCGGCTTGGAGCGCACGTCGATCAAGTAGGTGGTGCGTTTGCCGTCGGCGAGCCATTCGGCGAGCTTGGCGTGGTCGATCTTCTTGAGGCCGTGTTTCTTGACCAGCGCGTCCATGCGCGCTTTGGCCGCGGCCAGGGCGGCGGCGTCGAGCTTGTCGGGCGCGAAGCGGTCGGCGCCGCGCTCCAGTTCCAGATCGATCAGGGCCCAGCCCTGGGTGCCGTTCTCGAGCGCCACCACCTTCTGTTTGACGCCGAAGTCGATCAACGTCTGCGCACCGATGATCGAGCGCGTGCGCCCGGCGCAGTTGATGACGACCGTGGTCTTCGGGTCCTTGACCAGCGCGTCGAAGCGGAGCGGCAATTCGGCATTCGGACACGAGACGCCGCCCGGGATGTTGAAGTTGGCGTATTCCTCCGGCGTGCGGCCGTCGAGGATGATCATGTTGTCGCCGCGTGCCTGCATGTCGCGGAGCTCGGCCGCCGAGATGTGCGGCGTGTGGCACGCCAGTTCGACCAGTTCGCCGAAGGTCTTGGAGGGCAGGTTGACGCCCTGATAGAGGGTGAACCCGGCCTTGGCCCAGGCCGGTGTGCCGCCTTCGAGCACGGTGACGTCGCTGTAGCCGATAGCGGCGAGGCGTTCGGCCGCGCGTTCCGCGACGCCGTCACCATCGTCGAAGACGACGACCGGTGCGGAGCGCCTGGGCACCAGTTGCGGCGCGCGCTTTTCCAGGATGCTGTAAGGGCACGAGACAGCGAAGAACGGATGGCCCATGCCGTATTGGCCGTGTTCGCGGATATCGAGAAGCGCCAGTTCGCCCGCGCCACCATGTGCGGCGTGGACCTTGGTCTTGAGCGTGACGGCGTCGATGGTCTTCATGTGTCCTCCCCTTTGTAGAGGCGGACATTCAATCAGATCGCAGCCTGTTTGCGGAGTCGGATTTGTATCGAAGTTGCCATCATCCGGCCGGCGGCGCGATTAGCGGTCCGAATCCTCGTAGTCGGCCGGTTTCTTATGGGCGATGAACTTGTGGCACTCGATGCAGGTCTTCCCTTCCTTCGACGCCGGTTCCATCTTCTCCGCGGCCCGACGCGCCTGCTTTTCGAAATGCATCGCATCGTAGTCGTGACAATTGCGGCACTCACGCGAGTTGTTGGCCTTCATCTCCGCCCACACGTGTTCGGCCATTCGCAGGCGTTGAGCCTCGAATTTTTCCGGCGTGTCGATGGTGCCGGCAAGCTTGTGGAACAATTCGTTCGACGCCTTGACCTTGCGGATCAGCTTGTCCGTCCACGGCCTCGGCACGTGACAGTCGGAACAGATCGCGCGCACGCCGGATGGATTCCGGAAGTGCGGCGAGGCCTTGTATTCCTGGTACACGGTATCTCGCATCTCATGGTATGAGATGCAGAACAACAGCGTGTTGGTGTACTCCATGAAGGTGTTGAAGCCACCCCAGAAGACGACTCCGGCCAAGCCGCCGGCAATGAAGATCACGACCCATCCGAAACGACGGGTGGGGGCCACGAACCATGCCCACAAGCGTCTCAGAATCATCACGGCTCGATCTTCCCCGAAGGCGGGATTGCCGCCGTCTCAGAACGAGACGGCGGCAATGCCATTACTTCTGCGGCAGGGTCTGCAGGTACGCGAGCGTATCGACCGACACCTGATGCGGCAGCGCCCGCAACGCCGGCATCTGCTCGCCCGGCTGTCCGTTCAGGATCTTATGCAGGATTTCCCACGGATTGCCGGCGCTGAGCTTGCCGAGCGGCGCCTCGAGATCCTTCGGCAGCTTGCCATCGGCGCCGTGGCAATTCTCGCAGAGCGTGGCGTAGTACCCCTTGCCCTTCGCGGCATCGCCCTTCGCCTTCTTGCTGGCACGGTCGATGTACTTGTCCATGTCGACCTGACCCCTGGTCACGAACATGGCGATGGCGTTCATGGCGCCGTCGTCCATCTTGCCGGCGAACCCGTGGGTCTTGTCCTTCATGGCCGCGACGACCTTGGCGGCATCGCCACCGTCGAGACCGCGCAGGCCGCCGATGCCGGTCTTGTAAGAACCGCTGGCGTAGGCGCCGTCCTTGCCCATCAGATCCCAGCCGTGACACGACTTGCAGCGATGCGTGGCATTGCCGCTTTTCTTGGTGTTTAATTTCGGCCAGGCCGGGTGCGTGTCCTTTGGCGTCGGCGCCTTGGTCACCTTGAACCACTTGTCGTAAAGCTTCCCACCGAGCACGATCGTGCCTTCGTCGGCCCGGACATCGGCAGCGGTTCCCGCGGCCAGGACGATGGCGACCGCCACCGCCGCGACGGCATGGACCAGCGAATGTCGCTTGGAAATCGATAACGCTTTCATCCTACCATACTCCTGTTTGCGGCGCCGCCAGCGGGCGCCAGGTCCCCGCGCGGCCAGGGTTCCCTCTCGGGCCAAGTCGCCGGCCGCGTCCACAACCAGACCTTAGCGAAACCGACATGAACCGAAGCTGAACGCGATTGATCCAAGACAACGCGGCCGATCGCCGAAAGGCGGATAATTGCCAAGACTGAATCCTTGGTCGAAACCCACGATGGGAGGGCTCTTCGCATGCGGGTTCTAGTGTTGGAGGATGACACGGTACTGGCTGGCCAGCTGCAGGACGCGTTCAATGCGGCCGGTTATGCCGTCGACCTCGCCGACGACGGTGAACGCGGCGAGTTTCTCGGCATGACGGAAGACTACGATGCCGTTGTCCTCGACCTTTGCCTGCCTCGGATGGACGGTCTCGAGGTACTCGAAAGATGGCGCGCGGCAAAACGCGCCATGCCGGTGATGGTTCTGACCGCGCGCGGCAACTGGTCGGAGAAGGTCGTCGGTTTCGATGCCGGTGCCGATGACTATGTCGCCAAGCCCTTTCACATGGAGGAGATCCTGGCGCGGTTGCGCGCGCTGATCCGCCGTGCCGCCGGTCATGCGGAGGCGACCCTGGAATGCGGCGGCATTCTGCTCGACACCCGCTCCACCCGCGTCACGCAGAACGGGCAGCCGGTCGCCTTGACCGCGCAGGAATACCGGCTGCTCGCCTACATGATGCTTCGTCCGGGCAGCGTCGTTTCGCGTGGAGAATTGACCGATCACCTTTACTGTCAAAATGGCGATCCCGACTCCAACACCATTGAGGTTTTCGTTTCCCGACTGCGGCGCAAGCTCGGCAACGACTGCATCGAAACCCTGAAGGGGCAAGGCTATCGGCTGGAGGATGGCGGCCGTGGGGTTTAGTGCTTTCCGACGCGGCACCATCGGCTTTCGCCTGATTATCGGCGCTTCGCTGTGGCTCGCCGCGGCGCTGGCCGTTACCTATATCATACTGTCCGGACTGTTCCGCGACACGGTCACACGCAATTTCGACATCGTGCTGCTGGACCATGCCGACGAGTTGCTGGCGCTGCTCGAAGTGCGCCCCGACGGCGCCGTGGCGCTGCGCCGGCATCCCGTCGATCCGCGCTTCGTCAAACCCGGGTCGGGTTGGTACTGGACGATCTCCACGGGCACCGGGTGGCACGATCGGTCGGCTTCGCTCGGCGGCCGGCCTATGCCGGGGCAATCGGCCGTCGCCGATCCCGATCCGCCGCTCCCCTATCACGTCCTTGACCATACCGGAGAAGCCATACGCGTGATCGGCAGGCGCGAGCGGCTTGCAGGCGCCGAGGTCCGGGTGCTGCTGTCCGGTCCGGCGGTCGTCATCGAGGCCGCCGCAGCCCGCTTCGACCGCAACTTGCTGCTCGGCCTCGCCGGCATGGGCCTGGCGCTGATCGCCGTCATTGTCGTGCAGATCTACGTGGCCCTCAGTCCGCTTCGCGCCATTGGCCGCTCGCTCGCCGAGGTACGCGCCGGGCGGACAACGCGGCTGGAAGGCGGCTTCCCCGAGGAAGTGGCACCGCTGGTCGGCGAACTGAATGCACTGATCGACCACAATCAACGTACGGTCGCCCGCATGCGTACGCAGGTCGACGATCTGGCGCACGCGCTGAAGACTCCCATCGCCGCGCTCAAGAATGCGGCCGAAGACCTCGGCGGAGCCAACGGCGAAGTCATTCGCAGCCAAGTGGCGGCCATGGGTGCCGGCGTCGATCACCATCTGGCGCGTGCACGCATCGCCGCTGCCGGCGAAATCATCGGCTCGCGGACGGCACTCCGGCCTCTGGCCGAGAGCCTGCGTCGGACCGTGGCCCAGATCTACGCCGACAAAGACCTGGAAATAGCCATCGACGTGACCGGGGAACCGGTGTTCCGCGGCGAGCGCCAGGACTTGACGGAGATGCTCGGCAATCTCCTCGACAATGCCTGCAAATGGGGCCGCCGGCGCGTACGGCTGTCGGGACGCGCCGTCGGCGGCGAACTGCTGATCGAGATCGACGACGACGGGCCTGGCATTCCCGACGCCGCGCGGGCCGAGGCACTCGATCGCGGTCGGCGGCTCGACGAGACCAAACCGGGCAGCGGCTTCGGCCTCCCCATCGTGCGCGATATCGCCGCTCACTACAAAGGATCGCTGGAGCTCAAAGGCTCCACGGTTGGCGGCGTCGCCGCCACCCTGCGCTTGCCGGCGGCCTGAACGCCGTCTACTGAACCAGAAACCCGTGCTTGAACGGGTCGCGGTCGTCGATGGTGATTTCGTTGTGCCCGTAGATGCGCGCCCAACCCTCGATCGAGGGCACGATGGCGCTCAAATTTCCGACCCTGGCCTCGGCCTCGACCCGGCCGCGGAACAGGCTCGAGATGATGCTTTCGTGAACGAAGTCGTCGCCGACCTTGAGCTTTCCCTTGCCGGCAAGCTGCGCCATGCGCGCCGAAGTGCCCGTGCCGCAGGGCGAGCGGTCGATGGCCTTGTCGCCGTAGAAGACGGCATTGCGCGCGTGCGCCTCCGGATGCGTCGGCGCGCCCGTCCACATGATGTGGCTCAGGCCCTTGATGTCGGGCTTTTCCGGGTGGACGAACTCGTAGGCCTGGTTCAGGCGCTGACGCAGGACCGGGCTCAGCTGCTGAATCTTCGACGCCGACAAGTCGGCCATGCCGCGGAAATTCGCCTGCGGCTCGACGATGGCGTAGAAGTTGCCGCCGTAGGCGACGTCGACCTTCAAGGGGCCGAGTTCGGGCGCTTCGACGTCGAGGCCGGTGGCGTAGAGGAAGCTCGGAATGTTGGTCAGCCGCACCGCCTCGACGTGGCCGTTCTCCATCCGATAGCGCGCCTCGACCAGGCCGGCCGGCGTATCGAGCCGAAGCACGCCCGGCTCCTTCGGAGTCACCAATCCTTCCTCGATGGCGATGGTGACGGTGCCGATGGTGCCGTGACCGCACATCGGCAGGCATCCGGAGACCTCGATGAACAAGATGGCGACGTCGCAGTCGTCGCGGGTCGGCGGATAGAGGATCGAGCCCGACATGACGTCGTGGCCGCGCGGCTCGAACATCAGGCCGGTGCGGATCCAGTCGTACTCCTTTAGGAAATGCGCGCGGCGCTCCAGCATGGTCGCGCCTTTTAACTCAGGCCCGCCCGAGCGCACCACGCGCACTGGGTTGCCGCAGGTATGCGCGTCGATGCATTGGAAGGTGCCTGTCTGTGAAGTCATGGCTCATATGTCCTTGCAGAGGCGGAGCGCCTCGTAGATGGCGGCGTGCACGTTGCGGCTGGCGACAGCATCGCCGATGCGCCAGAGCCGGAAGCCGCCGTCCGGATTGCGCACCACCGTCTGCGGCCGCCCGCCGATCAGCGCCGCGTGATCGACCGCGCCCAGATTAACGGATCGCGGCTTGAGCGCGAAATAGAGATCGTCCAAGGGCAGCGTGCCGTGCTCGACCACCACCTGATCGACGCTGCGCCGCCAAGTCTCGCCTTCGGTTTCGTCCGCATAGTCGCTCGAAAGCCTCACGCTCAAACCGTTGCCGGCGCGCACCACCGATTTCACCCGTGTGTTGATGGTGATCCGCACACCATGGCGCTGGAACGTCCGCGTATAGGCGACGTGGTTGAGCCCGCCGATCTCGGGCGCGAAGAAGCGCTCGGGCGTCACGATCTCGACGCGCGCACCGGCCTCCGCCAGCATTTCGGCCGCCTGCATGCCCGGGTGCGCACCGTTGTCGTCGTAGACCAGCACGTTGGCACCCGGCGCCACGTCGCCGGCCAGGATGTCCCAACTGCTGACGACGAGATCGGCCCCAGTTTCGAGGATACCGGTGTTGGGAAGTCCGCCGGTGGCGACGACGACCACATCCGGGTTCTCGGCCAGAACGTCGTCCGCTTCGACGTACTGGTTGTAGCGTACTTGGGCGCGCAGGTCGGTCAGACGCTCCAGCCGCCAATCGATGATGCCGGCCAAGTCGCGCCGGCGCGGGCTCTTGGCGGCGAGACGGAGCTGGCCGCCGGCCTCGGCTGCCGCCTCGAACACGACGACGTCGTGGCCGCGATGGGCGGCGACCCGCGCCGCCTCCAGCCCGGCCGGACCGGCGCCGACGACGACCACGCGTTTCGGTTTGCCCGCCGCCCTCTCGATGATGTGCGGCATGGTTGCCTCGCGCCCGGTGGCGGCGTTGTGGATACAGAGCGCCTCGCGGCCCTCGTAGATGCGATCCAGGCAATAGGTGGCGCCGACGCAGGGCCGGATTTCGTGCTCGCGGCCCTCGGCGACCAGACGCGCGATGTGCGGCTCGGCGATATGCGCGCGGGTCATGCCGACCATGTCGAGCTTGCCCTCGCGGATGGCGTGGCGGGCGGTGGCGACGTCCGGAATCTTGGCGGCATGGAACACCGGAAATTTTGTTTCAGCCCTGATCTCGCCGGCGAAGTCGAGGTGCGGCGCGGAGCGTTGGCCCATCACCGGAATGACGCCGGCGAGCGCCGCGTCGCTGTCGATGTGGCCGCGGATGACGTTGAGGAAATCGACATCACCCGAGGCCACCAGCCGGCGTGCGATCTCGACACCTTCCTCGCGCGAAAGCCCCCGCTCCCAGTCCTCGTCGCAGACCAGACGCAGACCGACGATGAACTCATGCCCGACGGTGGCTCGGATCGCCTTCAACACCCGGTTGGTGAAGCGGAGCCGGTTTTCGAGGGTGCCGCCGTGTTCGTCGGTGCGGGTATTGGTGGCCGGCGACCAGAAGCCGTCGAGCAGGTGGCCGTAGGCCTCGATCTCGATGCCGTCGAGGCCGGCCGCCTGCATGCGCGCCGCGGCAGTGGCGTAGTCGGCGCAGATGCGGTCGAGATCCCAGTCCTCGACCTCTTTCGGAAATGCGCGATGCGCGGGCTCGCGGATCGGCGAGGGTGCCAGTACCGGCAGCCAGTCGGAATGGTTCCAGTTCGACCGCCTGCCCAAATGCGTCAGCTGGATCATCACCGCCGTGCCCAGTTCGTGGCAGTCGTCGGCGAGCCGTTTCAGATGCTGGACGATCTCGTCCTTGTAGGCGAAGAGATTGCCGAAGGCGGGCGGCGAGTCGGGCGCGACGATGGCGGAGCCGGCGGTCATGGTCAGTGCGATGCCGCCCTTGGCCTTCTCCAGGTGATAGAGCCGGTAGCGCTCGGTCGGCAGGCCGTCGTCCGCGTAGGCCGGCTCGTGCGCCGTCGACATGATGCGGTTCTTGAGCGTCAGATGCTTCAGTTGGAACGGCTGCAGCAGGGGATCGTCGCCGGCCATGGCTCAGTTCACTCAGTCGTCGGCGTTGAAGCGGCTGATGCGGAACGGTCGCAAATCGACGTTGGGTTTTCGCCCCGATACCAGATCGGCGAGCAGCCGCCCGGTGGTGGCGCTGCCGGTAAGGCCCAAGTGGCCATGGCCGAAACCGTAGTGCACGTTGGGAAAGCGCGCCGAAGGCCCGATCACCGGGAGCGAGTCGGGTGTCGACGGCCGGTGCCCCATCCATTCACGTCCACCCGCGGTCTTGAGGCCG
>JAYOXJ010000089.1:6822-11465 GCA_038152725.1 Rhodospirillaceae bacterium | reverse complement strand
GTGCCGGTGACCCGCACCACGGAGGACTACATCCGCGAACGCGATGAAGCCGGTGGCGACGCCGATGCCGATTTGATCGGAAAACCTAAGGGCGAAGCCTGAACCCAGGCGCACATTCAGTGGTCGACCGCCCGGGATTGTTGATATGATCCCGCTTGTCATGGCGTCCCGTGGGAACATTTCCGAGACCGGCCGATTGCTCGATTGGAAGCCCGTTTCGGCCATCGGCATTGCGCTGCTGCTCGCCATCGTTTGGGCAAGCGACATGATGCGTCCGATCCACACCGTCGCCGACGCCGACGTGATCTTCGCCTATGAATCGCTGCTGATAAACGGCGGCCAGCCGCAGGACTACTTCGATCATACCGGCTACATCTATTTCCTGGTTCTATCGTTGTGGACGCGCCTTTTGCACATCGCCGGCCTGATCGGGCCGTTCCGCCTGCAGGATTTCAAGGTGCTTTCCCCGGCCGAGTTCGAAACCGCCTACTTCCATATCGTCGTCGCCGGCCGTTGGCTGTCGTTCGTCGTCGCGTCGGGTTTCATCGTGCTGATCTGGCACGTGGTGCTCGCGCTGACGCGTTCACGCCCCTTCGCGGCGGCGGCCGCGCTGCTGTTCGCGGCGTCGCCGGGCCTCGCTATACAGGCGATGATCCTGCGACCGGAATTGCCGACCTCGCTCCTCGCCTTCAGTGCCTTCGCGACGCTGCTTGCCGCTGGCCAAGCGCGCCGCTGGCGAGCGCCTGCGCTGGTCGCGCTGTCGGCGTTCCTGGCCATGGCGTCGATGATGGTCAAGGTCCAGATCGCGCCGGTGTTGGTCGCGCTCCCCATCCTCGCGGTGTCGTTCGGACAGCACCAGCCGCCGCTCGCCTTTCCCTGGAACCGCGCCAACGCCGAATGGATGGCACCTACGGTCGTCCTCGCCGCGTTGGCCTTCGGCCTACCGGCGCTGACCATGATCTTCGGCCGCGCCTTCGTCGTCGGCTGGGCGATTTATCAGACCGGCATCGTGATTGTCTTCGCAGCGGCGATATTCGTTTACGCGCGTCTCTACCGTATCGATCGGCAGACCACCGCCATGGCAGCAGCAGCCGTGCTCGCCGGTCTGTCGGCGGCGCAGTATCTCCATCTGATCACCAACCAGATTCACAACACCGAGATCGTCGCCAACTTCATCGAGCACATGACGACGTTCGTGACCGTGCCGGACGCGAAAGCCCAAAGCCAGGGCATGTTCGCCGCCCTTGCCGGCCGCCTGCTCTCCAGCATGCTTCGCCCGTTTCAGCCGGGTTCGGTCGCGGGATTCCCGTTCCATCTGGCGTTCTGGCTGGCGCTTCCCGGGCTCGCTTACCTGGGGTGGTGCCGCGCCTACCGTAGCGCTATTCAAGGCCTGCTTCTCCTCGGCCTCGCCTATGCCATCGAGATCTACTGCGGTCTGCGCACCTGGCATGCGCCCTATTATGTCCTCGCAACGCCTTGGCTGATCTGCGGCGTCGCGGTCGTCGCCAGGGCAGTGACCGAAGAGCTTGCGTCGGCGTCACCGCGGCCCAACCTTCGCAAGGCTGTCGTAATCGTCGCACTCTGCGCGGTGGCGTGGATCGGCGGGCAATCGCTCAATCTCGGCTTCGCGGAACGCAGATGGCAGGAGCCTTCCAATGTTTGCCGGCAGAAGGCCGGCTATCTGCACCAGCTCCCCGAGGCATTCTCCGAACGCTGCAAATGATATCTATTGCGCGGTGCCGCCGCGCGCCGTGCATGGAAAAAGCGGTGCCAATTCGGCGCTGAACGGCTGCAGCTTGGCGACCACGTCGCGCATGGCAAGGCGCAGCTTCTGTTGCTTCTCGGGCGTCATCTCCTCGGCGGCGAAGTGCTGCAGGTTTTGGATCGCGGCCCGACCGGCTTTCTTAGCGACGCTCTTCGGCGCCGTCTCGAGAAGATAGAACACTGACACATTGGCCGCGACGACCAAAAGCACACCGATGAAGGCCACCACCGAAGCCTTGATGAGGAACGGCTTCAACGCGCCGCCGAGCGCGCGGCGCTCGCGTTCCGCGCCGGGCAGCGGAACCTTCGCGCCCTTATCCGCGGCAATATAGGATTCGAATATCCGCCGCTTCTCCGCATTCAATTTGTCGAAGGCCTCGCCGGCATTGGCGCCTTCGACCAGCAAGTGAAGCTCGGCGATCTCCATCCAGACCTTGCCGTCGGCCTCGGTCAATTCGACGCCGTAAGAACGCTGCATCAACGTCTCGACCGTCTCGTTCGCGCTCACAGATAAACTCCTTCGCCCGCATCGCCGAACCGCGTTTCGACTTCGCTATACAATACGTTGCGTATGCTTTATTGAGAAGCCGCACAATTTAGGGCCATGTTTTCCAATTACTTCGACGTCTTCGTCAGAGAAAAGGAACCTTTCGCCGAATGACGAGCAGCAATACCGACCACGCTATGCGCATCACTCTCGTTCTGTTGGTGAGGAACGAGCTTCCTTGTCTCGAAGTGATATTTCCGCAATTGCCGAAAGCGAGCGCCGCCAGCGGCTTCGACGATATCGTCGCCTTCGACGGCGAGTCGACGGACGGCTCCGTCGAATATTTGCAGAACGCCGGCATTCGCGTTTTCCCGCAGAGCCGACGTGGCCGCGGCGACGCCTTTCAGCGCGCCATCGCCGAGATCGACTCCGACGCATACGTCTTCTTCTCCCCGGACGGCAACGAGGACGTCGCCGACTTGAGCCGTTTCCGGCCGTTGCTCGAGGGCGGCTACGATATCGTCATCGCGTCGAGGATGATGGAAGGCGCCGTCAACGAAGAGGACCATCAGGTCTTCCGGTGGCGCAAGT
The DNA here is from genome assembly GCA_038152725.1 of Rhodospirillaceae bacterium. GTDB lineage: Bacteria > Pseudomonadota > Alphaproteobacteria > Rhodospirillales > Casp-alpha2 > TMED8. The sequence goes on along the minus strand of JAYOXJ010000089.1, from coordinate 8,623 downwards.
GGGCCAACAACGCCTTCAATCTCGGCGCCAACCTGGCGTTCCGGCGCGAAGGTCCGTACATCACGGACTCGATCAACGGCTATCGGGCGATCACCCGCGAAGCGGGAAGATTGCTGGAACTGGACGCGGTGGATTTCGCCATCGAGTTCCAGATGACCATGCGGGCAATGGCTACGGGATTGAGGATTTACGAGTTTCCGACCATCGAAGGGCAGCGCATCGCGGGCGAGATCAAGGCCCGCAGCATCCCGACGGGGCTGCGGTTCATTCAGTGCTATGCGCGCGAAGTCTACCTGCTTTTCAGCGGCCACTGGCGGAGCAAGCGCCGCGCGTAACATACCCATTTTTAAATTGGGGGCGACAAAAGGCCCCGCCGTGCCTACATTTGTGACGGCTGCTAGAATGGAGAGAGGCCGCTTAACTTGACCGAAATGATCGATCCGTTCGGGCGTCACGTCTCCTACCTCCGTGTCTCGGTCACGGACCGGTGCGATTTCCGCTGCCAGTATTGCATGTCGGAGGACATGAGCTTCCTGCCCAAGAAGGACGTTCTCAGCCTGGAGGAACTCGACCGGCTGTGCTCGGCCTTCGTGCGCAAGGGCGTGAAGAAGCTCCGCCTCACCGGTGGCGAACCACTGGTCCGGCGCGGCATCATGAGCCTGATTTCCGGCCTCGGCCGCCACATCAAGTCGGGCGAGTTGGAAGAGCTGACGCTGACCACCAACGGCTCGCAGCTGGCCAACTACGCGGACGGCCTGGCGGAAGCCGGCATCAAGCGCATCAACGTTTCGCTCGACACGCTCGACGGCGAGAAGTTCGCTAAGATCACGCGCTGGGGCAAGCTCGACAAGGTCATGGTCGGCATCCGCGCCGCCAAGGCCGCAGGCCTCAAGATCAAGATCAATACGGTGGCGCTGCGCGACTTCAACGAGGACGAGTTCGACACCCTCGTCGCCTGGTGCGGCGAACAGGGTTTCGACATGACCCTGATCGAGACCATGCCGATGGGCGACATCGGCGGCGACCGCGCCGACCAGTACGTGCCACTCTCGGACGTACGCCGGCGCCTGGAAGAGAAATGGACGCTCTCGGACATCCCGTTCCGCTCGGGCGGGCCGGCGCGCTACGTCGAGGTCGCCGAAACCGGCCAAAAGCTCGGCTTTATCACGCCGATGACGCATAATTTCTGCGAGTCATGCAATCGTGTGCGGCTGACCTGCACCGGCACGCTTTACATGTGCCTGGGCCAGGACGACGCCACCGACCTGCGCGCGCCGCTCCGCGCCTCGGAGGGCGACGAACTGCTGGAGCGCGCCATTGACGAGGCCATCGGCAGGAAGCCCAAGGGCCACGACTTCGTCATCGAGCGCGGCCGCTCCGGCCCCGCCGTGGCACGCCACATGAGCGTCACCGGCGGATAACAAGGCGCGGGCTGAACGCCGGCCCCGCTCTCACCTCGTCAATTGATTGCGCTGCGACTGGCGCTCCAGGCTTTGCTGCAGCTGGCGCTGTCGCGCCTCGAGTTGCCGGCTCAGGTCGCGCTGCTGCTGTTCGAGCAACCGCGACATTTCGATCTGCTGCTGGACACGCTGACGCGCCGCCGTTTCGATCTCCTGGGCATAGGCGATCTATTCCTGGCGCAGTTGCGTGGTCTGACGCCGGATCGTCTCGACGCGCTGGCGCGCCTCGACGATCAGTTCCTGGACGCGGCGCTGCTGGTCGGCGCCGAGATCCTCGGCCGAGAGGATGTTCTGCACCTGGTTGATGATGCGCTGCACGGTGCCCTGCGGGTTGCGGATCG
>JAYOXJ010000089.1:5627-6812 GCA_038152725.1 Rhodospirillaceae bacterium | reverse complement strand
GATCGAGGCCGCCGAGACCGAGGGGCCGCTCTCTCTCCGCTTGCCCGAGACGCACTTCATGGTCTGCGTCTCCGGGTCGTACTTGAGGAAAAAGCGCCCGCAGTCGGCGGAAGTATCGGCACGCGCTGCCCCGCCCGGCAGAATTACGAGCAGGAAGCCAACGACGACAGCCAGGGCGAAAGGGTTTCGCATGATCGTTCCAGTATACCATGCCGGCGCGTTGACATGGCGCATCGAAATTTCTCGCGTTTTGGTATAGCCTGGAGCATCGGGCCTCTCGGAGGCCAGAGGGCGCAACCGGGGACCGCCATGACATTGCTGCAGTGGTCATCGAAATTCCTGACCGGCATCTCATCGGTCGATGCCGTCCATCAGGCATTGTTCCGCGCCATCAACGAGTTGCACGACCACGTCAGCAGCGGCGCCGGCGCGGACGAGGTGCAAGCGACCCTCGACATGCTGACCAACTACGTCGACAGCCACTTCGCCCGCGAAGAAGCGCTGATGGAGCGAGCCGGCTATCCCGATATCGTCGAGCACATGGCGACGCACCGGCGCATCCAGCGCCAGGTGCAGGACTACCGCACCGCCTTCGAGGAGAACGGCGAGATCGTCCAGATGGAGGCGTTCATCTCCTTCCTCGGCAACTGGCTCAAGGGCCAAATCGCCATGTCGGACGTCGCCTACATCCCGTTCGTCAAAAACCTCTCGAAATGACAGATATCCCGTGACTGAAATCTACGTCGATGCCGACGCCTGTCCGGTGAAGGACGAGGTGCTTCGGGTTGCCGAGCGCCACAGCGTCGTCGCCTATTTCGTCACCGACGGCGGTATCCGTCCGCCGGCCTCGCCGCTGGCGCGGCTGGTGATCGTGGCGCAAGGTCAGGATGCCGCCGACGACTGGATCGCCGAACATGCATCGCGCAACAACGTCGTCGTCACCAACGACATCCCGCTCGCCGCCCGCGCGCTCGAGAAAGGCGCCAGGGTGATCCGCCCCAACGGCGAGCCGTTCACCGAAGCCGCCATCGGCGGCCAACTGGCGACGCGGGAATTGATGGCGGGGCTCAGGGAAACCGGCGCGGTCACCGGGGGTCCGAGGGCATTCTCCAAACGCGACCGCTCGAACTTCCTGTCTCAATTCGAGAACGCGGTGCGAGCGGCCACGCGCGCATGAGCGACACG
>JAYOXJ010000089.1:745-5617 GCA_038152725.1 Rhodospirillaceae bacterium | reverse complement strand
TTTTATGGGCATGGCGATGAATGCCTTCGGCGCCGGCGATATGCGGGCCGCCGGCTATTATCTGACGGAGGCGGCAAAGCGCGATCCCGACAACCCGCAAATCCTTAACGGACTCGCCGCCGTGCATTATCGATTGGGCGATGCCGAAGGGGCCATCCGGCATATCTCGCGCGCCGTGACGCTGGCGCCGGGATCGTGGCCGCTATGGGAACAATTCATCGAAATCCTGATCTCGCTCGGCCGTCACGCCGAAGCTGCGCAATGCTGCGAACGCGCGGCGGCGGCACTGACCCCGCCCCCCCGAGCTTTACAACTACTGGGGAAAGTCGCTCAACGAAACCGGCGATTTCGAACTGGCGCTCGAGATATTCCAGCGCGGCCTGGATCAGGCCCCGGACAGCATTCATACCCTGCGCAACATGAGCATCACGTTGCTGCGGCTCGGTCGGCTGGAGGAGAGCATCGAAGCCTTCTCCGCCACCACCGAGGAACCGCAGGCCACGGCTGCGGATCATCCGTCGGTCGCCGACCAATACTTGCACTTGGCCGGCGACTACGACACCAACACGCTTCACCGGCACGCCGTCGGTGTCATGTCTGATCTTATAACCAATGCCTGCGCAGATGGCGGGCCACGCCGGCTTCTCGATTGCGGATGCGGCACCGGTCTGCTCGGCACGGTCATGCGCGATCGTGTCGAACGGCTGGTCGGAATCGACTTGTCCGGCGCCATGGTCGAGCGCGCCAAGGCGCGCGGAATATACGACGCCCTAGAAGTTGGAGACATGGTCTCCGGGATGAACGCCCGCGACGAGACATTCGACGCCGTGGTGTGCAATTTCGCGATCTACCATCTGGCCGATCTTGCACCGTTCTTCCGGGCAGCGGCCCGATTACTCGACGCCGGCGGCAAACTCGCGATCAGTTGCGATCCCTGCACCGACGACCATGACATCCGCCAAAACGCGCCGAATGAATACACGCATAGCCGGGCCTATCTTGCCCGCACCGCCGCCGTCGCGGGCCTCGCGGTCGAAACCATGCGCATCATGGCACACCGTGCCTACCCGGGCTTCTGGTGCGTATTCGCCAAGCCTTGACGGGGGATCACGCCGCGTCGGCGGCGAGACCGACCAGGTTCTTTTGCGGGAACTGCAGCACCAGGAGCTCGAGGCCGGCGTCGCCGGCGGCGACCATGGTCGGCGGCTGGTCGGCGGTGGCGAACAGGCACGAAAGGCGCGGGTAGCTTCGGCCCTCCAGCATCATCGAGCCGCCGACCACCACCCAGTACTGACCGCCGCTTTTCGGCACGCTCGGCACGCATGCCGACGCGCCCGGACCAAGCCGGCCTAAGAAACCGGCGAGGCCGTCATCCTCGGCCATCAGGAACATCTCGAAATCGGCGCCGAAGCGCCGCTTGAGGTCGTCCGTGCTGTCGGTCGGGATGCCGGCGACCAGGCGCTGGCGCTGGTTGCCCTTGATCAGTTTCCCGCGCGAACGCGGCATGTACTTGGCACCCGGGTCCCAGCGCGCGCGGAGCGTGAAGTAGTCGAGCCCGTCGGGTCCGGCGGCCACCGGCCCATAGGGCGAATGGCCGTTGGCGTACTGCACGGTGAGCGGCGCCAGCGCATGCTTGCCGAACGATCCCGAGCCGCCGACGAAGACCTGGAACTGGTTGGTTTCGTGGAAGTGCGGCGCGGTCACGGCGCCGGCCGGTTGCTCGACCAGGAAGCCCTGGGGGCCGCCGGTGTCGTTGGCCTCGTTGCCCTCGACGTAGGTGCCGCGCACCGGTGCGGCGCCGACGAAACCGGTCAGCCGGTAGGTCTGGCCGAGAACATCGATCTCGGCCGCGCCCTTGGCCGCTTCGTCCGTTGCCTTGCCGTCGATCATCGCGCCACTCCAGCCTCAATTCGCCGCCGATCCCGCCCGATTGTAACGATTTCACTGGCCTCGACAATCCGGTGTGCAACGGCCGACACCACCCCTATACTCGCGCCGCGAACACACTTGCGAATGGACCGGAATACGATGCGGAACGGACTTAAATTTCTCGCCATCGCCACGCTGGCAATTTGGTTGAGCGCGGCGACACCAGCCCAGGCGTTAACGCCCGAAGAACGCGCCGACATCCGCACCTTCGTCACCGGCAACGTGGTGTTCACGCTGTTCCACGAGGCCGGCCACGCGCTGATCCACCTGCTCGACCTGCCGACGCTCGGCCGCGAGGAGGACGCCGCCGACAACCTGGCGGCGCTCTTGATGATCGGCGAGCCGACCAAGGGCGCCGACATCAAGGCGGGCGGCAACGAGGAGATGCTGCTCGCCGCCGCCGACGGCTGGGCCATGCTGCACGAAAAAAGCAAGGCGGCCGGCGAGAAGCCGGCGTTCTGGGACAGCCATTCGCTCGACCAGCAGCGCTATCACAACGTGCTTTGCCTGATCTACGGCTCCAACCCCGAAATCTTCGTCGAAATCATCGACGCCGAGGAACTGCCGGCCGAGAGGCGCGAGCAATGCGCCGAAGAATACGCCAAAACCGCCGACAGCTGGACGCAGGTGCTGAACCCGCACCTGAAGCGCTTCGGCGCCGGTGCCAAGGGCAAGCTCAAGGTCGCCTACGACGTGCCCAAGGGTGGCGCCAACAACAAGGCGCGCAACACGCTCAAATCGATGAAGCTGGAGCAACTGCTTGCGCGGAACATCACCGACGTGCTGGCGCTGAAGAGCGATCTCACGCTGCGCTTCTCCAACTGCGACGACGCCAACGCGCACTACGATCCGGAGACCCGCGAGATCGTCATGTGCTACGAGCTGGTCGGCAGCTTCACCGAGATGATTGAAGCCGACCTGAAGCGCCAATAAGATCGCCGCCGGAACCGGAGAGCGGGAGGCGGCGGCCATGAAGCTCACCAGCCGCGACGACGATTTCGAGACCGTCCGGGGGCTCGCCTGCTTCGAGAAGCTCGCCGGCCACGACGTCACCATCTGGAACGACCACGTCCAGGACCTGGACCCGCTGGCGGCGCGTCTGGCCGAGACCGAGGCACTGGTCTTGATCCGCGAGCGCACCAAGATCAGGACACCGCTGCTGGAGAAGCTGCCCAAGCTGCGGCTGATCAGTCAGCGCAGCGTCTTTCCGCACATCGACGTGGAGACCTGCACAAGGCTCGGCATCGTCGTCTCTTCGAGCCAGCACCCCGACAGCCCGTCGCACGCCACCGTCGAGATGACCTGGGCGTTGATCCTGGGCGCCATGCGGCAACTGCCGCAGCAGGTGCAGTCGTTGAAGGCCGGCAACTGGCAGATGGGCGTCGGCAGTTCGATCAAAGGCAAGACGCTGGGTATTTACGGCTACGGCCGCATCGGCACCGCCGTCGCCACATTGGGGCGCGCCTTCGGCATGCAGGTGCAGTTCTGGGCCAGCGACGAGAGCCGCAAGCGCGCCGCCGCCGACGGCTGGCACGTGCCCGAGAGCCGGGACGCCTTCTTCGCCACCAGCGACGTGCTCTCGATCCACGTGCGGCTCTATCCCTCGACCCGCGGCATGATCACCGCCCAGGACTTGAGCAGAATGAAACCGACGTCGCTCCTGGTCAACACGTCCCGCGCCCCCTTGATCGAACCCGGCGCGCTGGTCGCCGCGCTCGAGGCGGGGCGGCCGGGTCAGGCCGCCGTCGATGTCTACGAGGAAGAGCCGCTGCGCGACACGGCGCATCCGCTCCTCAACATGGCGAACGTGGTGGCGACGCCGCACATCGGCTACGTCACCAAGGAAGAATACAACACCCAGTTCACCGACATCTTCGACCAGATCCTGGCCTACGCCGCGGGCAATCCCAGCAACGTCGTCAATCCGGACGCGTTGGCCAACGCCCGCAAGGGCTGACCGATACAGCCGACGGCGGTTGCACCTACTTGCAGGCCTGCTCGGACGTCTTCCAGTTCTTGCCGTCCTTGCATTTGTGCGGGCTGTTGTCCTTGGTGCCGGGCGCCGGCTTGGCACCCCAGTAGTTGTAATAGTCGGCGGGCGAGCCGTAGAGGCAGGCGGTCTTGCTGGTGCTGCCCTCGGCTGTCGTGACGCCGGGCGCGCAGGTTTTGCAGGCAACGCTCTTCACGGCGTCGGCGTAGGACCCCTTCGGACACCTGAAGACCTCGGTCGCGGCGCTCGAGACTTTCACGTAGTAGCCGACCGGGGCGTCGACACACGCCGCCTGTCCGGTGCCGCCCTGGTAGGTTCCGGCGGGACAGGGCTTGCACGCCGTGCTCTTGACGCCGTCCGCGTAGGTTCCCTTCGGACAGGCGTAGACTTTCGACGCCGCACTGGCGATCTTGGTGTAGTACCCGACCGGCGCATCGATGCAGAGCCCCCGCCCCGGACTGCCCTGGTAGGTGCCAGCCGGGCACGGGATCGGCTTCTTCTCCGCCCATCCGGCCGGCGCGTAATACCCCGCCGGGGCCTGCTTGCAGTAAGGGTCCTTGGTCGGCGCGGCGTCACGCTCCGTATAGCTGCCTTGCGGGCACGGCCGGCAGGCGGTCGCGCTGCGCAGCTTGTTGCCGTATTGTCCGACCGGGCATTTGATCTGGTCGTTGTAGGTATTGGCGGGCTTGGTGGTGTACATCCCCGGCTGCGTCAGCGAGCAATACGAACCCTTCGGCCCGCCCGAAGGCGGCACGCCATTGCTCGAATAGAAGCCGGGCCCGCAGCCCTCGCACTTGTCGCCGCCATACCCCGGCGGGCAATTGGCGGCGCTGGCGGCTTGCGGTGCCGAGGCGGCGATCACGAAGAGGGCGAGAACTGCGACGATCATGCGCGGTGTCTGCATAGAATTGCCTTGTCCTTATGAATGTTCTTGAAACCAGGCCATCCGGGCA
>JAYOXJ010000089.1:0-735 GCA_038152725.1 Rhodospirillaceae bacterium | reverse complement strand
CAAGGAAGTGGACAGGCACTTCCAGGAACTGTTCGTCAGGCTGTACGGCGGCGGACAGGCGCATCTGGCACTGACCGAATCGGACGACCCGCTGGACGCCGGCCTGGAGATCATGGCCAGCCCGCCCGGCAAGAAGATGCAAGTGCTCTCCTTGCTTTCGGGCGGGGAGCAGGCGCTGACGGCGCTCTCCTTGCTGTTTGCGGTGTTCCTGGTGAACCCGGCCCCGATCTGCGTGCTGGACGAAGTCGACGCGCCCTTGGATGACGCCAACGTCGACCGTTTCTGCAAGCTGTTGGAAGAGATGTCCAAATCCAAGCGCACGCGGTTCCTGATCATCACCCACCACCGCATGACCATGGCGCGCATGGACCGCCTGTTCGGCGTCACCATGGCGGAGCGCGGCGTCTCGCAACTGGTCTCGGTCGATCTGCAACGCGCCGAGGAACTCAGGGACATCGCCTGAGCCGAGCGCGGCGCCGAAACCCGAACTTATGACAGCGGGGGCGCGAAGGTCGTCAGGTTGATTCCGGCAACCGCCGACTTGTATTCGTCGATGCTCGGTGTCCGGCCGAGGATCGTCGACAGCACCACGACCGGGGTCGAGGCAAGCAGCGACTCGCCCTTCTTGTCGGCCGAGTCGGCAACGACGCGGCCCTGGAACAGGCGGGTCGAAGTCGCCATCACGGTGTCGCCCTTTTCCGCCTTTTCCTGGTTGCCCATGCAGAGGTTGCAGCC
>JAYOXJ010000088.1:3975-11479 GCA_038152725.1 Rhodospirillaceae bacterium | reverse complement strand
TGGTCGGGAAACTCAAGCCTCGGAACAGGTCGTTGTCGCGGCGGAAGCCCTCGAGCTTGTCGGCGGCCGCGATCTCGCCGACACCGCCCCGGGTGGCCTCGTCGGCGAGCCAGGCCAAAAACTTAGCGACGGCGGCGCCGTCGCGATGATGTGCCGCCCGCATGCCGGCCTGTTGCACTGCGTTCTTGCGCGCCTTGGCGAGCTGGCACGGATCGTCCTTGCGTTGCAGCTTGGCGCCGGCCTTGGCCAGGCGCTCGTGAATCCAGGATGCCGCGGTCGCCGGATCGGCGCGCACGGTGTTTCCGTCCCGCCCGAGTTCGTCGAGCGCGGTGCCGAGCGCATCGGGGGTGAGCACCTCGACCGCGTTGTTCAAAGCGGCGCGGGCGGCGGGGGTGAGCTTGCGCGCGTCGACGAACCACTTGGCGGTGGCGTCGGCCTTGAGCACGGCGAAGGAGAGCGCGAACGGCGTAAAGGGCACGTCGGCACCGCGGATATTGAACAGCCAGGCGATCGAGTCGGGCTGGGTCAGGACGACGGCGTCGGCGCCTTCGGCGGCGATCAGTTCCGCCATGCGCTGGCGTTTGGCAGCCGAGCTCTCGCCGCTATAGGTATCGTCAAGCGGCAGCACCGGCGCCAGCGGCGGCGGCGGCTGGCCGGCCCAGACGGCATCCAAGGGATTGGCGTCGAGCGCCACCAATTCGGCGCCGGCTTTGGCGCAGGCGTCCTTGAAGCGCGCCACTTGGTGCGGGGTCGCCAGCCACGGGTCGTAGCCGAGCTTGTCGCCTGCCTTGAGTGTCTCGGCGATCCAGTCGGTCACCGGCGCCTCGGTCAGGTGACGGCGTTCGTAGAGCGCGCCGTCGACCTCGGCTTCGACTTGCAACGTATAACGGCCGTCGACGAAGACGGCGGCCTTGGTCTTGGCCACCGCCGCCATGCCGGCCGAGCCGGTGAACCCGGTCAGCCAGGCGAGACGGTCGGCGCGGGCGGAAACATATTCGCCCTGATGTTCGTCGGCGCGCGGAATCAGGAAAGCGTCGATGCCGGCGCGGCCGAGTTCTGCCCTGAGCGCCGTCAGGCGCGCGGAAGCCGAAGGGTGGAGATTCGCCGCCGCCGCGGTGCGGCGTTCTTCCATGCGCGCCGCCAACGCGTCCTTCAATGCGGGCGGCGCCGGGTCGGCGACCAAAACGGTCCAGGCACCGGCATCCAATCCTTCGGGCGCGGCGAGCACGCCGTCGATGATGTCGTCGACCTGGGCGGCGGAAAGTTCGCATCCGGCCGCGGCGAGCGCCGCCGGGAGGCCGGGGCCGATATGAGAGTCATCCATGTCTTGAACCTAGTTGCGCCGGCGGCGTCATACAAGATGCGGCGAATTCGCGGTCAATCCCGGTGCCGGGGCAGGGAGACGGTTACCACCGTGCCTTCGTCGGTGACGCTCTTGATGCTAAGCGTGCCGTCGTGCAGCGATACCAGGGATTTGACGATGGCGAGGCCGAGGCCGGCGCCGCTTTGCGATCGGTAAGGATCGCTCGATCCCCGCACGAACGGCTCGGTGATCGAGCCGATGCGGTCCTCGGGGATGCCGATGCCGGTATCGCGAACAGAGATGACGTGATGTTCGTTTTCGATCCCAGCGGTGAGCGCGACGGTGCCGCCGCGCGGCGTGAACTTGAGCGAGTTTGTCAGCAGGTTGAGCAGGATCTTCTTCATCGCCTGGCGGTCGGCGCTGACAGGCGCGAGATCGGCCGGCACGTCGAAAGTCAATTCAACGTCGTAGGCACGTGCCTCGCCCTTTACGATCCTGGCGCATTCGGCGACGACTGTGGCGAGGTCGACGTCGTCTCGATTGAGTTCCAGCTTGCCGGCCTCGATGGCGGTGACGTCCAAAATGTCGGCGATCAAGGCGAGCAGGTGTTCGCCGCTGGAGCGGATGTCCTTGGCGTAATCCTGGTACTTTTCGTTGATCTCGCCGAAGAACTGCAGGCCGATGACGTCGGCAAAGCCGATGATGGCATTGAGCGGCGTGCGCAGGTCGTGGCTCATGGCGGCGAGGAAGTTGGATTTCGAACGGTTGGCGGCCTCGGCCTTGGCGGCGATCAAAGCGGCCTCGGCCTCTTTCAAATCGGAGATATCGAAGCCGATCGTGCCGATGCGTGCGACCGTGCCGGCCGCGTCCAACACCGGAAACTTGGTGATCAGGAACGATCTCGGTTTGCCGTCGATCACGATCCGGCGTTCGCGGGTGATGACGTCCTTGGACCCGAGCACCTCCCGCTCCTGGTCGTTGGCATCGTCGGCTTGGCGCTCCGGCAGGAACTCGGAGATCACCTTGCCGACGATGCGCTGCTCAGGGAAACCGAACATCTCCGAGTGTTTCCGGTTGATCAGCAGGTAGTGGCCTTCAGTGTCCTTCAGGTTGACGAAGGCCGGCAGGTTGTCGACGAAGGTGTGGAACTGCTCGTCGCTGGCCTTGAGCGCGCGCGCTTTCGACCATGCCGGAAATGTCGGTGCCGATACCGCGATAGCCAAGGAACATGCCGCTCTCGTCGAACCGTGGCGTGCCGCTGATGCGAACGCTGATCAAACGGCCATCCTGAGCGGCGAACTCGTATTCGAAGTTGCGGAACGGACGGTGCGCCTGGAGATCGGCAATGTGCTGTGACCATTTCTCCGGGTCGACCTTGAGGCTTGCGGGGTCGACGAAATGGGTACGGGTGGTGCCGATCTTGTCCTCGGGGCGAAACCCGGTGATCTCGAAATAGCGCGGCGAGTGATAGGTGAAGGTAAGGTCCGGTCCCATCTCCCAGAACCAGTCCGATCCCATCTCGGCGAAATCGCGCAGGCGGTCCTGGCTGTCGCGGAGTGCCCGCTCGGCATTCTTGCGCTCGGTGACGTCGGCATAGGTGGTGACGTAGCCGACGCCGGGCACGGGTCTGCCGATCACCTCGATGGTCTTGCCGTCGACGCGCGGCTGGTCGCTGCGGTAGGGCTCGAAAGTGTGCGCGATGGCCATGCGCCGCTCGATGCGTTCCTCGACCGATCCCTGGCCGCCGTAGCCGCCGTGTTCGGCGGTGAATCGGACCCATTTCTCGAACGGTTCGCCGACCGCGAACCGGTCCGCCGGCAAGTTCAGCAGTTCCAGCGCGCGGTGGTTGAAGGCGATGACTGTCAGGTTTTCGTCGTAGACGACAACCCCCTGGTCGACGTTATCCAACGCGATCTCGAAAATATTTCGCGATGTCACGGTCATGTGCCGAAAGTCTCCCCGACTCGGCGCAATCGTATGCGAACGGCCTGGGCGGCCCAAGGGTTTTCCGCGCCAAAATCGGGAAGGATTCGCCACAAACGAAGCCGTCGCCGGCCATGCCGGACATGGGTGATGAGCCATGCAAATAGTGCATTGCTGCGCTGCAACAAGAACGTTACACGGAAACCCCCGATGGTCCTATATGAGCCGCGCGCAAGGCATTTCGCCCGAAGGCGGCCCCCGGCGCACCCCCGAGATCAACACCGTTTTTGAAAGTACCTACCATGTCCAAGTCGACCATGAACCATCGTCTTCAGAACGACGTCGTTTGGTTCCCGCAAGCGGGTTCCGTGATGCTGGATTGCGTCATGCCGGCCAACCTTCGCGATGAGCACGCCCGCCACCTGAACCTTGGGCAGCGCCTCGGCCTCCTCTTCAAGGCCGTCGCCGAACGCGTCGAGAGTTATTTCCGCGCCCGCGCGCTGCGCGCGCATCTGCTCGGCCTCGACGAGCGCATGCTCGCCGACATCGGCATTACCCGTAGCGACATCGAAGCGGTCGCGCGCGGCACCTACACGCCGGCACCGGTCGCCACCGTGCACGTGTTCACACCGCCGGCGGACGATTACGTCCAGCCCGCGCCGGCCGTGATCGAAAAACACGCCGCCTGACGTCTTAAAGCGAATTCTTCGAGGGTCGGATCGACCGGTCGCGCCCGCATTGGGACGCGGCAGGTTTCTTTTTTACGCCTTGGTGGCGGGCTGGAGTTCGACCAGCTTGTAGCCCTTGCTTTCCAGGCAGCGCCGGTAGATGTCCTCGGTGCTGCGCTTGGCGCTGTGGCGGCGCATCATGGCGTTGTACTCGCTGGCGTTGTCGACGCCGGCGGCATTGCCCTCGGGCTGCGAAGCGTATTCCCGCTCTGCCAGGTACTGGGCGCGGCTGCGGCAAGTGGCGCTGTCGACGGCCCAGTCGTCCTGGTTCATGCCCGGTTTCTGCCACACTTTCTTGGGCGCGGCGCAGCCGGCCAGGCCGAGTGCCAGGACGGCGGCGGAAAGCACCAGGACGAGGCGAGTGGCGGAAAGCATCATTGCGGCATGGTAGCGCGTCGGCGGGGCGCAGGCAAAGCCGGCGTGCACGGCGAAAAACGCTTTACCTCCGGCGAAACTTGCGGCTTAGCTTGCCACCATGTTCTCGTTGATGTCGCTCGATCTCTATCTCGCCTACGTGCTGGCATCGGCCCTGCTGATCCTGATGCCGGGGCCGATCGTCACGCTGACGGTGGCCAATTCCTTGGCGCACGGCGCCAGGCGCGGCATGTTGACGGTCTTGGGCGCGTCGGCCGGCTCGGCCGTGCTGCTCGGTCTGGGCGCGCTCGGCATGGCCTGGATCCTGGACCTGCTCAGCCACTGGTTCGACTGGATCAGATGGATTGGCGCCGCCTACCTGATCTTCCTCGGGCTCAAGCAGTGGAACGCCAAACCGGTCGATCTCAGCCACGGCGCCGCCGACAAGGGCCCGGTGCTGTCGGTGATGGCGCACGGCTTTCTAGTCGCGGTCACCAACCCGAAGACCATCCTGTTCTACGCCGCCTTCTTCCCGCAGTTCATCGATGCCGAACAGCCGCTCGGCCCGCAGTTGACGCTGATGAGCGTCACCTTCGTGGTGCTCGCGCTGATCTTGGACAACGGCTACGCCCTCTTGGCCGGCCGCGTCGGGCGCTGGCTCGGCGGCGCCAGGCAGGGCCGTATCCGCAACCGCATCACAGGCGGGCTTTTGATGATCACCGGCGCCGGCCTGGCGCTGGTCCGCCGCAACTAGCTCGCACCCGCCCAAATCGGCCCGCAGGCCTTGTGCATTTCGGCCGGCTGCGCTAAACCCGCCCGCAGATTCAAACCCGCCAGCTTGGGAGCCAGAGATGCCCTCTAACGATTATATCGTCGCCGATATGAGCCTCGCCGATTGGGGCCGCAAGGAAATCGGCCTCGCCGAGACCGAAATGCCCGGCCTGATGGCGATCAGGGAGGAATACGGCGCCTCGAAGCCGCTCAAAGGCGCGCGCATCGCCGGCTCACTGCACATGACCATCCAGACCGCGGTGCTGATCGAGACGCTGAAGCATCTCGGCGCCGACGTGCGCTGGGTGTCGTGCAACATCTACTCGACCCAGGACCACGCCGCCGCGGCGATCGCCGCCACCGGCACGCCGGTGTTCGCCTACAAGGGCGAGACGCTGGAGGAATACTGGGACTACACGCACAGGCTGTTCGAATGGCACGGCGGCGGCGCGCCCAACATGATCCTCGACGACGGCGGCGACGCGACGCTGCTGATCCATTTGGGCCAGCGCGCCGAGAAGGACCTGAAGGTCCTGGCGAAGCCGACCAGCGAGGAAGAGGAAGTCCTCTACGCCGCGATCAAGGCGCATATCGCCAAGGACCCGGCCTGGTACACCAAGGCAGGCGCCGGCATCATGGGCGTCACCGAGGAAACCACCACCGGCGTGCACCGGCTGATCGAGATGGCGCGCAAGGGCACGCTGCTGTTCCCGGCCATCAACGTCAACGACAGCGTCACCAAGTCCAAGTTCGACAACAAGTACGGCTGCCGCGAGAGCCTGGTCGACGGCATCCGCCGCGCCACCGACGTGATGATGGCCGGCAAGGTCGCCGTCGTTGCCGGCTTCGGCGATGTCGGCAAGGGTTCGGCCGAGAGCCTGCGCGCTTCTGGTTGCCGCGTCATGGTCACCGAGATCGACCCGATCTGCGCCCTGCAGGCGGCGATGGAGGGCTACGAGGTGGTGACCATGGAGCAGGCCGCTCCCCAGGGCGACATCTTCGTCACCACCACCGGCAACATCGACATCATCACCGTCGACCACATGCGCGCCATGAAGGACCGGGCCATCGTCTGCAACATCGGCCACTTCGACAACGAGATCCAGGTGGCGGGCCTGAAGAACTTCAAGTGGAACAACATCAAGCCGCAGGTCGACGAGATCGAGTTCCCGGGCGGCAACCGCATCATCCTGCTGGCGCAGGGGCGGTTGGTGAACCTGGGCTGCGCCACCGGCCACCCGAGCTTCGTCATGTCGGCGTCTTTCACCAACCAGACGCTGGCGCAGATCGAGCTCTTCAAGAACAACGCCGACGGCAAGTACGAGAAGCAGGTCTACGTGCTGCCCAAGCACCTGGACGAGAAGGTCGCGCGGCTGCATCTGGCCAAACTCGGCGTCAACCTGTCCGAGCTCTCCAAGGCGCAGGCCGACTACATCGGCGTGCCGGTCGCGGGCCCGTTCAAGTCGGACGACTACCGCTACTGAGCAGGCCGCATCCGGCGCTTGCCGGAAGCCGTCGCAGGGTGTCAATCTCCCCCCATAAGTCCGCTTGGGGAAGGGGATGGTTATCATGTGCCGCTGGCTCGCCTATGCTGGACCGCCGATCTATCTGGAAAGCCTGATCCTCAAGCCCGAGCATTCGCTCATCACCCAGAGCCGCGACGCGCACCAGAGCGTCACCCATATCAACGCCGACGGCTTCGGCATCGGCTGGTACGGCGCCAGACCCGAGCCCGGCGTCTACCGCGACATCCTGCCGGCGTGGAACGACGCCAACCTGCGCAGCCTCGCCGCGCAGATCACCTCGCCCCTGTTTTTCGGCCACGTGCGCGCCACCACCGGTACGGCGGTGACGCGGCTCAACTGCCATCCGTTCAGCCACAACCGCTACATGTTCATGCATAACGGCGTCATCGGCGGCTTCGACCGCGTGCGCCGCGCGCTGATCATGGCGGTGGCGCCCGAGCTGTTCCCACTGATCCAGGGCACCACCGACAGCGAGGTGTTCTTCTTCCTGCTGCTCTCCAACGGTCTCGAAGACGATCCGGAAGGCGCTTTCCGCCGCACGGTGGCGCTGGTGCTGGCCGAGATGGCTCGGGCCGGCGTTACCGAACGCTTCGCCATGACGGCGGCCTTGAGCGACGGCGAGAGCATCCTCGCGCTCCGCTTTGCCAGCGCCGGCATCGCGCCCAGCCTCTACTACACCATCGGGGTGCATCCCCTGGATGCGCTCGGCGTCAAGGTGGTCGATGCCGACCAGGCCTGCCTGATCGTCTCCGAGCCCTTGGACGAGGTGACGGAAAGCTGGCAGGAGGTGCCGCCCGCCCACATGCTGGTCGCCGGCACCGGCGGCTGTGCCGTGATCCCGTTCGAATTGGCCTGAGTTCAGTCGCCGGTCTGGTCTGCGGCGCCGCCGCTTTCGGGCT
>JAYOXJ010000088.1:0-3965 GCA_038152725.1 Rhodospirillaceae bacterium | reverse complement strand
GGTGAGATGTTCTGGATGTTGCGCTTGGTTTCGGCAAGGAACTCGCCGATGACGACGCGTTCAGGCACGCTGCCCTTCTCGACCACGTGGCTCAAGCGGTGCAGCGCGTAGAGGCCGACCAACCCGGCCAGCACGAAAAAGAAGTCCCAGTGTTCGATCTTCAATGTCTCGAAGGCGATATCGCGCTGGGCCGAGTGCCAGTGGAAGACCAGCGACAGGCGCTGGTCGATGAAGAAGTCTGCGGTCAGGCCGCCGACCACCGGCGCGATGCCGGCGGCGAGCGAGGTCAGGAGGCCGTTGGCGGTGAGATAGGCCGTGGCGTGTTCGGCCGGTGCCAGGCGCATGGCGATGGTGGTCGAGGCGATGGTGATGCCGGCGGTGGCGACACCGGTGACCAGATGGATGCCGGCCAAGAGCGCCAGCGTCGTGTTGGAGTCGGCCGGCCGCGTGGTGAAAACCCAGGAGAACACGCAGAGCAGGAACAGCGGCGCCGCGACCGCCATCACCGACTTGCCGCTGAAGCGGTCGGTCAGGCGGCCGAAGATGGCGAGCACGCAGATATTGGCGAACTGGCTGGTCGTGGCGAGCGCGGTGACGGTGAAGACGTTGAGCTGCAGGCGCTGGAACATGTGCACGGTGAAGAACGGCGCAGCCAGGTTGACGGCGAAGTTCCACGCCACCAGGAAGATCATCAGGTTGCGGAAGTTGGGGTCCTGGAACGGCCGGCCCAGCATGGAGAGCAGTTTCGGCGGCTCCGCCAACGGCGCCATGCGCGGCTCCTTGATCCAGGTCAGCGGCCAGATCGCACTGGCGCCGCAGATGCCGGCGATCACGAACAGCACGCAATAGGCCCACTTTTGCGGACCCAGGTCGAACTTCGCCCAAAGGTCGGCGAACACGCCAGCCAAGAGACCCAAGACCATGCCGATGGCGGTCATGACGCGAACCCCCGCGCCGAAGAAAGAGCCGCGATGGCGCTCGTCGATCAGGTCGCGGACCAGCGAGTTCCAGGCGACGCCTTGTATCGAACCGATGAAATAGCGCACCAGCACGATGCAGAACACCAACACCAGGCCCCAGCGCGGCTCCGGCACCAGGGCGGCCAGCGGCAGCAGGAACAGCAAGGGCCGCGCCGTGAACCCGGCGACCACGGTGACGAGGCGTCGGTTGCGCAGCGTCTCGACCAGGTAGACGCCGACCAACTGGCCGAAGTTGGCGAGATAAGGAGCGGCGGCCAAGAGGCCGATGAAGGCGTTCGACGCGCCCAACTGCAATGCGAACGCGGTGAGGAAGGTGCCCAGCGTCAGCGTCTCCATCACCTGCGTGCCGATCCCGTTGAGACGGAACCAGCGCCAGGCGTCGGCGACGTCCTTGTCGGAGACCTCGTCGACGGGAGCGAGCTTTCTGGCCAGGCTAGCGAACACCATCAATCCTTTCGTTCGTAATCGGTGTCGGCCATGTTGCCGCAAACGACAGGTTCGGGAAATGCCTTGAACGGTCCGGCCGGCGCTTGCCCGCCGTCGCCTTGGATGGCTAAATGCCCGGATGGATCCGGCAACCGCCCTCAAGGCCCTTGAGCCCGCTCAAGTGGCGGCTATCGCCGCCGGCGCGGTCGCGCTGGTCGTCCTCGTCCTATATCTGCTGCAGCGCGGGCGCGTTGGCGATCTCATGGCCGAGCGCGACCGGCTGCAGGGCGTCGCCACCCGGGCGCGCGAGATTCTGGCGACCACGCCGGATGGCATCTTTCTCTGGGACCACGTCTTGGGTGGCATCACCTGCTCCCGGCGCCTCGCCGTGCTGCTCGATCTCGAGGCCGGCACCCAGGCCCGCTACGACGACATTCGCGCCAAGTTCGGCGCGCAAGCCCTGGCGCGCCTCGAGCGCAACGTGTCTGCCCTGCGCGGCAACGGCACGCGCTTCGATATCCTGCTCGAACTCGGCGAGCGCACGCTGCAGGCGGTCGGCGCGCGCGCCGAGACGGAGGACGGTCAGGCCGTCGCCGACATCGTCTGGATGCGCGATGTGACTGCTGTCAAAGGTGCGGCCGGTGCCGCTGCCCCGTCGGCGCCGCAGCACCGGGCCAAAGCGTCCCGCCACCACGACCGCCATTTGACGGCGCTCTTGGACGCGCTGCCGTTTCCGATCTGGCTCAGGGATTCGTCGTTGCGCCTCGCCTTCGTCAACCGCGCCGGCACCGACACCGTCGCCGAGGACGCCGCCATGGCGGCGGACGCACGCGCCGCCGGCCGTCCGATCTCGGAGCGCCGGCTGGTCGACAAGGACGGCCAGGCCGTGCTGCTCGATCTGACCGAGGTGCCGCTCGGCCAGCGCGGGCCCGACGGCCAGGCCATCGGCGGTACCGTCGGCTTCGCGGTCGACCGCACCGAGCGCGAGGAGGCGGAGGGCGAACTGAAACGCCGCTCGCAGGCGCGCGACGCCATCTTCGAGACGCTCGGCTCGGCGGTCGCCATCTTCGGCTCCGACAAGCGGCTCGAATTCTTCACCCGTGCCTACGCCAAGCTCTGGGGGCTCGACCCGGGCTGGCTGCAGGACCGGCCCGATTTCGGCGAGGTGCTGGAAAAACTGCGCGAGATGCGCCGCCTGCCGGAGGTCGCCGACTTCCGCGCCTTCAAGGCGGCGGCCACGGCCAAGTTCAATGCACTCAATACGGCCGAGACGGAGACTCTGCATCTGCCCGACGGCCGCGCGCTAAGCGCCACCACCGCGCCCTACGGCGACGGCGGCCTCGCTTTCGCCTACGACGATCTGAGCGAACGGCTCGATCTGGAGCGCTCCGTCAACGAGCTCAGCGCGGTACAGCGCGAGACCCTCGACAACCTGCACGAAGGCGTCGCCGTCTACGGCAGCGACGGCCGACTGAAACTGTTCAACCCGGTCTATGCGCGGCTCTGGAAGCTGGACGACGCCGTCCTCGCCGCCGGGCCGCACCTTACCGACGTGGTCGAACGGACCAAGACGCTGACGCCGCCGCCGGAAGGCGAAAACGCCTGGTCCGACGATGCCTGGCGCCGTCACCGCGAGCTCGCCGTCACGCGCATGCTGTCGCGCGCCGCAACCGAGGGCCGCCAGACACTGACCAACGGCACCGTTGTCGAGTACGCGACGCAGCCCTTGCCCGACGGCGCGGTGCTGCTCTCCTACCTCGACGTCACCGATTCGTCCCGCGTCGAGGAGGCGTTGCGCAACCAGGCGCGGGCCTACCGCGAGGCCGACCGCATGAAGTCGAGTTTCATCGCCAGCGTCTCGCATGAGGTG
Source organism: Rhodospirillaceae bacterium (assembly GCA_038152725.1). Classification (GTDB taxonomy): domain Bacteria; phylum Pseudomonadota; class Alphaproteobacteria; order Rhodospirillales; family Casp-alpha2; genus TMED8. The sequence goes on along the minus strand of JAYOXJ010000088.1, from coordinate 689 downwards.
CGCACGCCGATGAACACCATCATCGGTTTCGCCGACATGCTGCGGCAGAACTATTTCGGTGACTTGAACCCGCGCCAGAAGGACTACGCGGACGGCATCCTGAATACGTCGCGCTCGCTCGTCGCGGTGATCGGCGACATCCTCGATCTCGCCGCCGTCGAGGCCGGCCAGCTGGTGCTCGAACGCGAGACCTTCGACCTGCACGCCATGCTGGTCGCCGCGCTCAACCTGGTGAACGAACGCGCGCGCAGGAAGAGCCTGCACATGAGCTTCGACTGCCCGCCCGACATCGGCTGGATGGTCGCCGACGAGCGGCGCCTGAAACAGGTGGTGTTCAACCTGCTCTCGAACGCCGTCACCTTCACGCCCGCGCGCGGCTCGGTCAAACTCGAGGCCCGGCGCGAGCAGGGCGACGTGATCATCGCCGTCGCCGACACCGGCGTCGGCATCCCGACCGAGGAGCGCGAACGGGTGTTCATGGCCTTCGAGAAGGGCTCCGCCGCCGGCAAGATCGACGACGACGAGCGTGAGGGCGTCGGCCTCGGCCTCACCATCGTCAAGAAATACGTCGAGATGCACGGCGGCACCGTCGAGGTGAAATCGCAGTCGGGCCGCGGCACGACGATCACGCTGAAGCTTCCCGCCGGCCAGATCGGCGGCACGGCGGGGGACGAAGACAACTGAGTGCA
>JAYOXJ010000087.1:1365-11481 GCA_038152725.1 Rhodospirillaceae bacterium | reverse complement strand
GGATCATGCCGCGCTTGATCGCCGACACGTGGTCGACGAACAGGATGCCCTGCAGATGGTCCATCTCGTGCTGGATGCAGGTGGCGAGGATACCGTCGGCCTCGATCTCATGCGTGGTGCCGGTTTCGTCCATGTAGCGCACGCCGACGGCCTCCGGCCGGATCACCTCGGCGAAATGCTCGGGCAGCGACAGGCAACCCTCCTCGTGCGCGCGGGCGTCGTCCGATTCCCAGATGATCTCAGGGTTAATGATCTTCATCGGCTTCGGTTCCTCGCCCTCGCGCGCGATGTCGACGACCAGGACGGAGCGCGTGTCGCCGACCTGCGGCGCGGCCAGGCCGATGCCGTCGGCGGCATACATGGTCTCCAGCATGTCGTCGAGAAACCGGCGCAGGTCGTCGTCCACCGCCTCGACCGGCGTGGTCTTGATCTTCAAGCGCGGATCGGGCGCGACGATGATCGGCAGCAGGGCCATGGCAAATTCCATCGGTTCGGCTAGCCTGGAAATAGGCGTTCGGCATGCGAGCGTCAAGCATTTGCCCTTCTCGAAAAGCGCGCTAGGTTGTCTGTCTGGAGGGACGAAAGCCATGCCCGGACAGTCGCTTATCGGTATTGCCGCATTCATCGCCATCGCCTGGGCGATCTCCGAAAACCGCGCCCGCGTGCCGTGGCGCGTGATCGCCGCGGCGCTCGTCCTCGAACTCCTCATCGCCTTGGCACTCTTGAAGGTGCCGGCGCTGGCCGCCGTGTTTCTCGGCCTCAACAAGGCCGTGCTGGCGCTGCAAGCGGCGACCAAGGCGGGCACCTCCTTCGTGTTCGGTTATCTCGGCGGCGGCAACCTGCCGTTCGCGGAGACCTTCCCCGGCGCCGCCTTCGTGCTCGCCTTCCAGGCGCTTCCTTTGATCCTGGTGGTCAGCGCGCTCTCCGCCCTGCTCTATCACTGGCGCGTGCTGCCCGCCGTGGTGCGCGCCTTCGCCTGGGCGCTGCAGCGCGCCTTCGGCCTCGGCGGTGCCGCCGGCGTCGGTGTCGCCGCCAACGTCTTCGTCGGCATGGTCGAGGCGCCGCTGCTCGTCCGGCCCTACGTCGCGAATATGTCGCGCGCCGATCTGTTCGCGGTGATGTGCGCCGGCATGGCGACCATCGCCGGCACCATGATGGTGCTCTACGCCGGTTTCATCGGCCAGATTGTACCCGATGCGCTCGGCCACATCCTGACCGCATCCTTGATCAACGCGCCTGGCGCCGTCCTGATGGCGCGCCTGATGGTGCCGCCCGAGGCCGCCGCCGAGGCCGTCATCCAGGTCGATCTGCCACGCACCGCCGCCAGCGCCGTCGACGCCGTCACCCAGGGCACCATCGACGGCGTGCAGCTCCTGATCAACGTCATCGCCATGCTGATCGTGATGGTCGCGCTGGTCAGCCTGATCAACGCCGGCCTGGGCCTACTGCCGGACGTCGCCGGCGGGCCGCTGACGCTGCAGCGCATGCTCGGCTGGCTGATGGCGCCGTTCGCCTGGGGCATCGGCATCCCGTGGGCGGAAGCGCCGGCGGCGGGCGGGCTCTTGGGCGTGAAAGTCGTGCTCAACGAACTGATCGCCTATATCGGCCTGACCCAGGCGGAGGCCGGCACGTTCTCAGCCAAGAGCAAGCTGATCCTCGCCTATGCGTTCTGCGGCTTCGCCAATTTGGCCAGCCTCGGCATCATGATCGGCGGGCTCGGCACCATGGCGCCGGAGCGCCGCGCCGAGATCGCCGGGCTCGGTCTCAAGTCGATCCTCGCCGGCATGCTGACGACGCTGACCACCGCCGCCATCGTCGCCCTGGTGATCTGAGGCTTTTCGCCCTCCCGATTTCGTGAACACCGCCTTATGTCGATCCGGCATAAGCTGGCGCCATGCACGATATCATCGTGATCGAGGACGACGATATCCTACGCGAATATATGTGCGAGGGGCTCGCCAAGTCAGGTCACAAGGTCCGCGGTGCCGTCAGTGGTGTCGAGGGCCTGGCGATGTTCCGCGCGCAAGCCGCCGATATCGTCATCACCGATCTGGTGATGGACGACGGCGAAGGCATGGGGACGCTGATCGAACTCCGCGACGCCGAACCGCCGCCGCTGCTGGTCGCCATATCCGGCAACGCGCTCTATCTGGAACAGAGCCTCAAGCTCGGCGCGCAATGCGGCCTGCTCAAGCCGTTCACCATGGCGGCGTTGTTGCGCGCCGTGGACGAGCCGGCGCAGAAATGGAACCCGCGCCGGGCGCAGATGAAAACCTGAATTGCGGATGCCTCAGGCCGAACCGAAGGTGCCTTCGGCGGCCTCCTCGGCGGCGCGTTCGATGCGCTCCATGTCGGCGTCGCTGAGGCCGAAATGGTGGCCGACCTCGTGGATCAGCACATGGCGGACGATGGCCGACAATGGCTCGCCGGTCTCGCACCAGTAGTCCAGGATCGGGCGGCGATAGAGGAAGATGCGGTCCAGGTCCTGCGGCGTCGCGCTGAGGCTCTTCTCGGCCAACGACACCCCGGTGTAGAGGCCCAGCAAGTCGAACGGCGATTCGAGTTCCATGTCCTCCTCGACTTCCGGGCTCGGAAATTCCTCGACGTGGACGGTGACGCCGTCGAGGTGGCGGCGCAGCTCCGCCGGTATCACCAGCAGCGCCGCCTCGGCGAGGCGTGCGATGTCGTCCAGTTCGGGCGGGTACTCGCCGCTATCGTAGAAACTCGGTCCCATCAAAAGAGCTTACGCCGACTTGCACCTGCGACCAAGACCGCTTAGGTCGAAAGGACTACAATCGACGCAAAACCTGGAGGAACCCGCCATGGCCGACAAACTCTCCGACGCCGAGCGCAAGGCCGCGTTCGCCGAACTCGACGGCTGGGCGCCCGTCCCCGGCCGCGACGCCATCGCCAAGACCTTCACCTTCAAGGACTTCAACGCCGCCTTCGGTTTCATGTCCAGGGTCGCGCTCAAGGCCGAGCGCATGGACCACCACCCCGAATGGTTCAACGTCTACAACCGGGTCGAGGCGACGCTGGCCACCCACGACGCCGGCGGCGTCACCGCGAAAGACATCACGCTGGCGAAGTTCATGGACGCCGTCGCCGCGAGTTAACGCACGACATATTCGCGCGCACGCCTAGCGCACAACGAACCCCTTGCCGACCTCGTCGGCCGGGTCGAGCAGCCACTTGGCGTAGCCGACGATCTTCGCCGTGCCCTTCACCGTCGGCACCACCGCACGCTTGTCGCCGATTTTCGTCTCGGCGATCAGCGAGCCCTCGAACTGGCCGCTGCCGAGCAGCCCCTCCGACTTGATGGTGTCGCCGACCTTCATTTTTCCGCGCCCCTCGAAGTAGGCCATCATCATCGACGTGCCGGTGCCGCCGGGCGAGCGGTCGAGCTTGCCGTCCGAGAACACGTGGACGTTGCGGTACAGGCTGTCGGCCCGCGTCGGCTCCTGCCAGAAGGTGCAGAAGTGCAGCCCCTTCATGTGCTTTTCGGTCGGATGGCGCACGTCCATGCGGGCGTTGATCTGCTTCATCACGTCGCAGCCGAGCGACGACAGCAGGTGGCTGTTCTCCGGCGCGATCGGGCGCTCCTTGTCGGGCCAGCGGATGACGGCGAAGAAGTTGCCGCCGAACACGATGTCGCAGGTGGTGTCGCCGTAGCCCGGGAGCGTCACCGGGATGTCCTGCTCGAGCACGAAGGCCGGCACGTTCTGGAACCTGGTCCACTCGGCCGCGCCATTCGATACCTTGACCTCCAGCGTCACCAGGCCAACTGGGGTTTCCAGCCTGATCTTGGTGATCGGCTCCTCGATCTTGGCGACCATGCCGTGCGACACCATGACCATGCCGAGCGCGATGGTGCCGTGGCCGCACATCTCGACGAAGCGCTCGCCGTCCATCCACAGCATGCCGCCGTCGGTGTCGGGACTAGAGGGCGGCGTCAGGAACACGCCGAACATGTCGTTGTGGCCGCGCGGCTCGCGCATGATCGAGGTGCGCACATGGTCGTAGTTGTCCTTCAGGAACTGGCGCTTGCCGAGGATGTCGAGGCCCTGCGGATAGATGATGCCGCCGTGGATGATGCCGGTCGGCTCGCCCTCCGTGTGCGTATAGATCACGTCGATGAACTGGGATGGTCGCATCATGGCCGGAACACCTTTCTGGAATGCAATTGTGTCGTCATTTCATACCGAGCGCGTGCGGTACGGAGAGCACGATCTGCTCGGGGAACAGAATCACCAGCGCCAGCACGATCAGCATGACGCCGATGAACGGCAAATTCGCGCGGGTCAGCGCCAGCACGTCGACGCGCGCCAGCACGCTGGTGATGAACAGCGCCGCCCCCACCGGCGGCGTCTGCTGGCCGATGCCCCAGCAGATCACCACAACCATGCCGAAATGCACCGGGTCTATGCCGAGCAGCTTCACCGCCGGGAAGAACAGCGGCACGACGATGAACATCATGGCGATTCCGTCGAGGAAGGTGCCGGCGATCACCAGCACGAAGCTGAGCACGATCAGGAACATGGTCGGCGTCACCTGCATCTGCGCGATCGGGCCCAACAGGCTGTCGGCGACCTGCTGGTAGGTGAAGGCGTAACCGAGCACGTGCGCGGTCGAGGTCACCAGCATCACCGCGCCCGACAGCACGGCGGCTTCGGCGAAGGTGTCGTAGAGCATGCGCATCGTCAGCGTGCGGTAGTAGACCGCGCCGATCAGGATGCCGTAGACGACGGCGACGGCGGAGGCCTCCGTCGGCGTGCATACGCCGCCCAGGATGCCGCCGAGGATGATCACCGGCATGGTCAGCGCCGGGGTCGCCTTGATGAAGGCGGCGCCGAGCGCGCGGAACGAGAACTTCGCCTCGGTCGGATAGCCCTTGCGGACCGAGATGATCCACGACATCAGCGTCAGGCCGAAGCCGAGCAAAAGCCCCGACAACAAGCCGGCGGCGAACAGCGCACCCGTCGAGATGCCGAGAAAGGCGCCGAGGATGACCATCGGCACGCTCGGCGGAATGATGATGCCGATTGTCGACGACGCCGCCGTGACCGCGCCGGTGAAGGCGCGGCTGTAGCCGCGCTTGATCATCGGGTCGATCAGGATGCCGCCGACGGCGGCGGTGTCCGACATCGAGGTGCCGCTCATGCCGGCGAAGAACATCGAGGTGACCACGTTGACGGCGGCGAGGCCGCCGCGCATGGCGCCGACCAGCGCGGTGGCGAATTCGACGAGATGGCCGGAGATGCCGCTGCGGCTCATGATCTGGCCGGCCAGGATGAACAGCGGCACCGCCAGCAATGGAAAGCTCTGCACGCCCTGGTACATGCGCTGTGCCGCGACGATGAGATCGACGTCGCCGATCGCCAGCATGCCGATGGCCACCGCCACCAGCGCGAAGGCAATCGGCAGTCCCGCCCCGATCAGGCCGAGCAACACCAGCAGGATGAAGATCAACTGCATGCGGCCGCCCCTAGATGTCCGCCGGACCGGCGGCGGTGGCGTCGTCTTCGAACACCGGCCCGCCGGCCGCGACCCGGCGCCAGCCGGCGATCAGGCCCATGACCGCGTCGATGCCGATGAACAGGCCGGATATCGGGATGATGCCGTAGAGGATGCCGCTCGGCAGTTCCATCACCAGGGTCTTGCTATCGGCGAACAGGATCGTCTGCCGGCCGCCGTGGTAGACCATCACCCAAGCGATAACGACGATGATCAGCTGGTTTAGCGAGAATGCGGCCAACTGCCCGCGCCTCCCCAGCATGCGCACGAACACCTCGACCTTGAGATGGCTGTTCTTGCGCATGGCGAGATAGGCGCCGACGAACGTCAGGTAGGTCAGCATGGCGATGGAGGCTTCGAAGCTCCACGACAGCGACGAGCCGATGACGTAGCGGAAGATGACGGAGATGAAGGCGATGAGCACGGCCACCGCGAGGATGACCGCGCACACCGCTTCCAGTGCGCGATTGATCATGGCCGAAGACCGGCGATGATTACATCGCCGCCTTTTGCACCAGGTCGATCAGGGTCTGGGCGTCCTTGCCGTTTTCCTTGGCCCAGTCGGTCCAGATCTTCTTCGACGCCTTGACGAACGAGTCGACGTCCGCGTCGTTGACCTTCATGCCCTTGGTCTTGAGAAAATCGACGACTTCCTTGTCGGCCTTGATGCCGAGTTCGACCGAGTACTTGGCCGCCTCGTGGCCGGCGATCTTGACCGCCGCCTGCAGGTCGGGGCTGAGCTTCTTGAACGCCTTCTGGCTCATCAAGAGATAGGTCACCGTATAGAGGTGGTTGGTGATCGAGAGGTATTTCTGGACCTCGAAGAACTTCGTCGTCTTGGCCCAGATCACCGGGTTCTCCTGGCCGTCGAAGGTGCCGGTCTGCAGCGCGGTATAGAGCTCGGAGAACGGCAGCGGCGAGGCGTTGGCACCGTAATGGTTGAAGATCGCGATGCGGAGCTTGGAGCCCGGCGTGCGCATCTTGACGCCCTTCAGGTCGGCCGGCGTCATGATCGGCCGCTTGTTGTTGGTGATCTGGCGGAAGCCGCCTTCGAGGAAGCCGATGACCTGATAGCCCTTGGCGGCGAGACGCTTCTCGATCCACTTGCCGGCATCGCCGTCGAGCGCCTTGGCGACGTGCTCGCGGCCCTGGAACACGTAGGGCAGCGCGGTCGCGCCGAGCACTGGGTCGACCTTGGTGATCGGCGTCTCGATGGTGGCGATGTCGAGGGTTCCGACCTTCATCGCTTCGAGCGAGCTCGGCTGGTCGCCCAAGGCGCTCGAATGGAACACCTTGACCGCGACCTTGCCGCCGGTCTCCTTGGCGACGGTGTCGGCGAAGCGCTTGGCCGAGAGGTAGGCGATGCCCTCCTCGTTGCCCGGCACGTTGGCCTTGAAGCTGAATTCCTGCGCGTAAGCGGCGGAAACTGCCGACATTGAAAGCGCAATCGCGGTGGCGATACCCGCGAACCGTTTGTCGAACATTTGATCCTCCATGATCCGGGACCGGCCAATTCGGCTTTTTCCGCCGATGTGCCGTTTCTGGGAAAATGATATGCTATGGTCTGCCCAGGTCCGAGAACGTAGGCGCCACGAAATTGAATAATTTGGACAAAAGCCGCGACCGCGCCCCCAACCGGCCGCAGACCCGCCCGGCCAGCCAAAAGCTTCGGGTCGGGTTCATCCTGCTGGAGAAGTTCACCCTCAACGCCTTTTCCGGCTTCATCGACGCGGTCCGTCTATCCGCCGACGTCGGCGCGCGCAGCCGCCAGATCATGTGTGGCTGGGAGATCATGGGGCCTCAGAGCGTCACCGCCAGTTGCGGCTTGGTGGCGCATCCGTCGAGCCCGCTCTTGGATCCCGCCGGCTTCGACTACATCGCGGTCTGCGGCGGCAACGGCTACCTCGAACGCACCCAACCGAAGTGGCTTGACGATTACCTCCAGCGCGCCGACTTGGCCGGCGTCGGCTTGATCGGGGTTTGCACCGGCACCTTCAACATCGCCCGCGCCGGGTTGATGCATGGCTACGTCGCCTGCGTGCACTGGAACGTGTTCGAGGCCTTCCGCGACGAATTCCCGACCATCGACGCGCTGCCCGACCGCATCTTCGTCGACGCCGGCAAACGCATCACCTGCGCCGGTTCCGCCGGCGCGTCCGATATGGCGTTGCATCTGATCTCGCGCTACTGCGGCCACGACAAGGCGCAGCAGAGCGGACGCCACATGATGCTGCCTGACATCCGCCCGGCGACCTATCCGCAGGCGCATTTCTATACCGACCTGGAAGGCGTCAGCGACGAGCGCGTGCGCCGCGCTGTGCACCTGATGGAACAGTCCCTGAACGCGCCGCTGCCGATGCCGGAACTGGCCAAGCGCACCGGCACCAGCCAGCGTCATCTGGAGCGCTGTTTCCTGGCCGAGCTCGGCCAGACGCCGACCGGCTACTTCCGCAACATGCGCCTCAGGTATGGCGCATGGCTGCTCACGCATACCCGCCTGACGGTGACCCAGATCGCGTCCGACGCCGGTTTCGCAGACACCGCGCACTTCAGCCGCGAATTCAAGGAGCTGTTCCGCACCACGCCGAGCCGGCACCGCCGCGACGGCACCGTTGCGGCACCCAGCGACACCGCCTGCGCCTCGGTCTAGGAGCGTGCCGACAGTTGACCTCGCGGATGCGCGCCGCCAACATCCCCGCGCGCCTTCGATAACGATCCGAAATATGAAGACAGGAGTTCCCCGCCGATGAGCCGCGACAACGTCAATCAACTGGTCGACCGGCTGGAAGCGGGCGAATTCGGCGCCGAGGCGCTGCCTCAGCCGGCCGCCGCCGCCGACATCATCGGGCTCGGAGAAAAGGCCGGCCTCTCGTTCTCCGAAGACGATCTCGGCGCCTTCCTGCGCCTTCGCATCGCCAACGCCGAAAGCCTGCCCCGTCCCTGGGGCTGGGCGGTGGCCAGGGAATTGAAGTTGGTCAGGGGGTAGGCTCCGCGCCAGCTTGGAGTAGAAGGTTGCCGGTCAAATCGGCCGGAACGCGACAATCGAAACGTCGTCCCGCCGGTTTTCGTCGCCCTGGTATGCAACGAAGGCTTGGCGCAGCCGCTCCTTCTGTTGGTCGAGCGGCATGCCCGACAACGACGTCAGCAATTCCCTGAACCGGTTCTTGCCGAACATCCTTCGCGCCTCGCCGCCGACCTGATCGATGTAGCCGTCGGTGGTCATGTAGAAGGTCTGTCCGGCGGCGATCTTGATCTTGGTTTCCTTGAAGGTCTGCGTTTGCGGGATGCCGCGATAGCCGATCCCCTTCTTGGTGGCTTTCAATTCGGCGACTTCCCCGTTCTCAACGATGAACAACGACGTGCGCGCGCCGGCGAACCTAATCTCGGTGATATCGGGATCGATGTAGCAGACGCCGAGTTCCAGGCCGTCGTCGTTGACGCCCTTGCCACCGTGCTGATTGAGGGTGATCTGCACGATTTGATGCATGCGCTGGATCAGGGCGCCGACATGACCGGGCGGCACTTCCGACATGGCGCGGTCCAGGGCACCGGTCGATCAGGCCGAACGCGCGGCGAAAATCTCCGAGCGTGGCCGCGACCTGGGAGTTCGAGGCGAGGAGTTCCAGATCCTCTTCGATCGAGCGGAAATACTGGGTAAGCGCGGAATGGCGGGAAACGCCGAGCGATACCAGTTTTTTGGACTCCTGGCGGCGCACCTCCTCGGCCGAATTGAAATAGGAAACGCCGCCAACGGCGAGCGACGCCAATGCGGTCGCCAGGATGACGATGGCCGGCAATCGAAAGGAGATTTTCGAGAACAGGTCTGTCACCACCCCCGCCAATTCCTTGGTATGGAATTTATCCTAAGCCTTTTGGCTCTAGACCCTAGCGTTTTTATGGGGGTTTGGAAATCGCGGGAAACTACGTGCACGCATCGGGCGCAAAACAATCGCCGCTTTCAGCTGACGAGGGTGACGCTATCTAAATATTATAGTGTAATTTCAATTCTATAGACACATACTAACCTCAACTGTTTCACGTGAAAAAATTCCTATTTTGACCGGCCAGGCCGGCGCTCAGAAGCCGACGAACTTGGTGTAGCTCTCGACCGGCTCGCGCTCGGTATAGAGCGTGTTCTCGACCGCCGCCGGGTCGGCGTAGCCGATCGACATGCCGCAGACCACGACCTCGTCGTCGCTAAGGGGCAGATGACCCCGGATGATCTTGTGGTACTGGGTGAAAGCCGCCTGCGGGCAGGTGTGCAGGCCGCGACCGCGCGCCGCCAGCATGACGTTCTGCAGGAACATGCCGTAGTCGAGCCAGCTGCCGGTTTCCAAGTCGCGGTGGATGGTGAAGATCAGCCCGACCGGGGCGTCGAAGAAGGTGTAGTTGCGGCCATGCTGGGCATGCATCTTCTCCTTCTCGCCCTTCTCGATGCCGAGCAGGCCATAGAGGTCCCAGCCGATCTTGCGCCGGCGGCCCAGGTAGGGCTCGAAGAACTCTCGTGGGTAGTAGCGCACCTCCGCCGCATGGCCTTCCCCGGCTGCGTCGTGGGCGGCGAGGATGTCGCGGCTGAGCGCTTCCTTGGCGTCGCCCGCCACC
>JAYOXJ010000087.1:0-1355 GCA_038152725.1 Rhodospirillaceae bacterium | reverse complement strand
CGCCAACACATAGACCTGCCAGGGCTGCATGTTGGTGCCGCTCGGTGCCCGCGCCGAAAGATCGACGATCTCGGCGACGGTCTCCTTCGATACGGGATCGGGCAGATAGGCGCGGATCGAATGGCGCGTGGCGATGGCGTCCTCGACGGTTTCGGCCTTGCCGGTCGGCACCGGCTTGGTGATGGCGGTCATGGTTACTCCCCGATCTTGACGAGCCGGCCGCCGTCAACGGGCAGCAGCACGCCGGTGATGTACTGGGCCTCGTCGGAGGCCAGAAACAGCGCGGCGTTGGCGACGTCCCAGGCAGTGCCCATGCGGGCACGGAGCGGCACCTTGGCGTCCCGCGCACGCCTGACGACATCGCGGTCGACGCCCTGCTCGCGGGCGCGGCGCTCGATCGCCATCGGCGTATCCATCAGGCCGGGCAGGATGGCGTTGGCACGGATGCCGTAGCGCGCATTCTCCATGGCGAGGTGCTGGGTCATGGTGTTGATCGCGCCCTTGGAGGTCTTGTAGGTCACCGTGGCGCAGATCGAGACCGACGCGGTCGACGACACGTTGATGATCGAGCCCGCTTCCTGCGCGCGCATCACCGGCAGCACATGCTTGATGGTCATGAACATGCCCTTCAAGTTCATGTCCATCAGCCGGTCCCAGACCGCGACGTCGAGGTCCGGCGTCGGGCGGTCGCCCTCGGAGCGGCCGACGTTGTTGTGCAGCACGTCGATGCGGCCGTAGCGCTCGACGCAGGTGTCGGCGATGGCCTTGCACTGGGCCTCGTCGGTGATGTCGGCGGCGAAGGCGGAAGCTTGGCCGCCCTCGGCCTCGATCAGCCGCACGGTCTCGGCGGCCGACGCCTGGTCCTTGTCGACGACCAGCACCTTGGCGCCCTCCTGGGCGAAACGCATCGCGGTGGCGCGGCCGTTCCCCACCGTCACGCCTTCCGTCTGGCCGGCACCGACGACGATGGCGACCTTGTCCTTCAAACGCATGAGAATTGCCCTCCCCTGGGCGATCAGATCGGTTGCATGCGAAGCGCGCCGTCGAGACGGACCACTTCGCCGTTGAGCATGGTGTTGGCGACCATATGCATTGCCAGCGCCGCGTACTCCTCGGGCCGGCCCAGGCGCGACGGGAACGGCACCGAGGCGCCGAGGCTGTCTTGAACTTCCTGCGCCAGGCCGAACAGCATCGGCGTGCCGAAGATGCCGGGCGCGATGGCGAGCACGCGGATGCCGAACCGCGCGAATTCGCGCGCCGCCGGCAGCGTCATCGACGCGACGCCGCCCTTCGACGCGCCATAAGCCGACTGGCCGATCTGCGCCTCGTAGGCGGCGATCGAGGCGGTGTTGATG
>JAYOXJ010000086.1:2476-11500 GCA_038152725.1 Rhodospirillaceae bacterium | reverse complement strand
CCATCGACCTGTGTGCCCTTGACCAGCGCATTGCAGTTCATCTCTGCGGCGCGAAGCGCGGCCGCCGTGTCGGTGGTGAAGAACGGATTGCCGGTGCCGGCGGCGAAAATCACCACCCGGCCCTTCTCCATGTGGCGCACCGCGCGGCGGCGGATGTATGGCTCGCACACGGTCGTCATGGGGATGGCCGATTGCACCCGTGTGGGTACACCCTTGGATTCCAGCACGCTCTGCACCGCGAGCGAGTTGATGACCGTCGCCAGCATGCCCATGTAGTCGGCGCTGGTGCGTTCGATGCCGGCCGCTGCGCCCGAGACGCCACGGAAAATGTTGCCGGCGCCGATGACCAGGCAAACCTGGATGCCGTCCTGATGGACGTCGTGGATTTCCTGGCAGATGCGCTCGACTGTGACGGCGTCGAGGCCGAATTCCTTGTCGCCCATCAGGCCCTCGCCGGAGAGCTTCAGAAGGATGCGGCGCAAGGACTTTTCGGCTGGCATGGACGCCCCTTAATTGGGGTAAAAATTCGCCCGGCAATGGCCGGGCCGGGTTCGGCGGCTAGTTTACACGAAGGTGGGCGGGCGCCAAGGGTGGCCCGCCCCACGCTTCTTCGAACTCAGCCGCCGACCGCCGCGGCGACTTCCGCGGCGAAGTCCTCTTCCTTCTTCTCGACACCCTCGCCGAGCACCAAAAGGCTAAAGCCAGCAACGCTTACAGGCGCGCCGAGCTCTTTCGCGGCGTTATCCAGAACCTTGGAAATGCGGGTTTCGCCGTCGATCACGAAGGTCTGGTCGACAAGGCAGACTTCCTCGAAATACTTGCGCAAACGACCTTCGACCATCTTGGCGATGATGTCTTCCGGCTTGTCCGATTCGCGGGCCTGCTCGGAAAGCACGTTGCGCTCGCGGTCGATGGCGGTCGGATCGAGATCGTCGCGCGTAATCGACATCGGCTTTGTCGCCGCGATATGCATGGCGATCTGCTTGCCGAGTTCCTGGAGTTTCGCCTGATCGCCGGTCGATTCGAGCGCCACCAGGACGCCGATCTTGCCGAGGCCCGGCGCCAAAGTGCCGTGCAAATAGCTGGCGAGCGCGCCGCTGCCGACCGAGAGGGTCTGCGCCCGGCGCAGCATCATGTTTTCGCCGATGGTGGCGATCTGGTGCGTGATTTCCTCGGCGACCGTACGCCCGGCACCCGGGTAGTCGGCGGCCTTGATGGCCTCGACGTCGGCGCCGGCGGTCAGGGCCACGCCGGCGACGTCGCCGACCAGCTTTTGGAAGATTTCGTTGCGGGCGACGAAGTCGGTCTCGGCATTAACCTCGACCAGCGCGCCGGTGTTACCGTCGACGGCGAGACCGATCAGGCCTTCCGAGGCGACACGGCCGGCTTTCTTCGCCGCCGCCGCCAGGCCCTTGGTACGCAGCCAGTCGACCGATGCATCCAGGTCGCCGTTGTTTTCCGCCAGCGCCTTTTTGCAGTCCATCATGCCCGCGCCGGTCTTCTCGCGCAGTTCCTTGACCAGGGCAGCCGTAATTTCAGCCATGTCAAACCTCTTCCGTCTATTCGTACAGTTCGATCGTCAGCGAATAGCGATGCGGTCCGCGAACGGGCCGCCGCCGCTCACTTTGTTTCGTCGTCGCCGGTCTCGGCGGCAGCTTCCGCCACCACTTCCGAAGTCTCGGTCTCGGCATCGTCGACGGCAGCCAGATCCTCGACCAGGCCTTCCTCGGACTCGCCGAGATCGCGGCCGGACTTGGAAACTTCGCTCTGCAGGCCGTCGAACACCGCACCGGCGACCAGGTCGCAGTACAGGTTGATGGCGCGCAGCGCGTCGTCGTTGCCCGGGATCGGGAAGTTGATGCCCTTGGGGTCGGAGTTCGAGTCGATCACGCCAACCACCGGAATGCCGAGCTTGTTAGCTTCGGCAACGGCGATGTCTTCCTTGTTGGTGTCGATGACGAACAGGATGTTCGGCAGGCCGCCCATTTCCTTGATGCCGCCGAGCGCGCGTTCGAGCTTGTCGCGCTCACGGGTCAGGTTGAGCACTTCCTTCTTGGTGAAGCCGCCGGTTTCGCCGGCAAGCTGCTCATCGAGATCTCGCAGGCGCTTGATCGAGTTCGAAATGGTGCGCCAGTTGGTCATCATGCCACCGAGCCAGCGGTGGTTGACGTAGTACTGGCCGCAGCGCTTCGCAGCATCGGCGACTTTGGCACTGGCCTGGCGCTTGGTGCCGACGAACAGTACGCGGCCGCCCCCGGCGACGGTGTCGCGCACGGCGTTCAGCGCCTGGTGCAGCATCGGAACGGTCTGCTGCAGGTCGATGATGTGAATGTTGTTGCGTTCCCCGAAGATGAACGGAGCCATCTTGGGGTTCCAGCGACGGGTGTTGTGGCCGAAGTGGACGCCGGCTTCCAAAAGCTGGCGCATGGTAAAGGCTGGCAGAGCCATGATCGTTTTCCTTTTCCGGTTATGCCTCCGCGAGCCTTGGTCCCGACCTCGGAACACCGGAACGGTAATTGGGCGAATTTGCACCCATCACCGCGAAGCCCGCGTGCGAATTGCGGCTGTTTTAGTGGCTTTGAGCCGGCAATGCAAGGCCGATTAGCGGGCGTCGAAGGTTTCCACCCCGATGACCCCGGGCAGTGCCCGGAGCGCCAATTGGGCGTCGGCCGAGAGGTTGAATTGCCGGCCGAGCTCGACATCGGCGTGCCACTGGGCGTCCAAGGGACGGGTATCGATGCGGATCCGGCCCCGGCCGGGCTGCTGATCGGCCAAAATCCGCTGAATCGCGGCAATTGCGTCCTTGTCGGCGACCTTGATGCGGAGGTGCTCGACGGTGCGCGCCGCCTCCTGCTCCAAAGACGAGAATTGATTGGCCAGCAGTTTCACCTCGTCGCCGTCCTCGGCTTGGACGGTAGCCTTGATGCGGAGCGAATTGCCGACTTCCAGCAGGTCTCCTGCCGCCGCCAGGGTTTCGGAGAACGCGGTGACCTCGAACACCCCGGACGGGTCGGTGAATTGGATGAAGGCATATCGGTTGCCTTTGGCGGACGTACGCTCCTTCTTGGCGATCAGGGTCCCGGCCAGGGTCGCCGGGTAGGTGCCACTGCCCGGCACCAGGCTGGCCGACGGCTTGACTCCCATGGAGGCTAATTTGGAGGCATAGGCATCGAGCGGGTGCGCCGAGAGATAGAAGCCTATGGCGTCGAATTCCTCGCGCAGGCGCTCCATGGCCGGCCAATCGTCGCGTTCGGGCAGTGTGAACGTCATTTGCGGCGCGGCGTCTCCGCCGAACAGGCCCATCTGGTTGCTTTCGCGGTCGCTTTGCGCGGCGTTGGCGTGACGCATCAGCACCTCGACCCCTTCGAACAGGCGCCGGCGGTTGGGTTCGAGCGTATCGAAGGCGCCTGCACGCGCCAGGTTTTCGAGCTGGCGTTTGTTGACCAGATGGGTGTCGAGCCGGTGCACGAAATCTGCGATGTCCTGGAACGGGCCGCTTTCGGCACGCTCCTTGACCACGCCGGCCATGGCGCCGCCGCCGACGTTCTTGAGTGCCGCCAAGGCATAGCGGATACCCTTGCCGCGGCCGTTGGCATTCTCGACCTGGAAGGTGACGCCGGATTTGTTGATGTCGGGCCCCAACAACGGGATCGAGAGCCGGTCCAATTCCTGGCGGAAGACGTTGAGCTTGTCGGTATTGCCCATGTCGAGGGTCATCGAGGCGGCCAGGAACTCGACCGGATGATTGGCCTTCATGTAGGCGGTCTGGTAGGCGATCAATGCGTAGGCGGCGGCGTGCGACTTGTTGAAGCCGTAGCCGGCGAACTTGTTGACCTGATCGAAGATTTCGTCGGCGCGCTTGGGCGGCACCCCCCTGCCCTCGGCGCCCTCGACGAAGACCTGGCGCTGCTGGTCCATCTCTTCCTTGATCTTCTTGCCCATGGCGCGGCGCAGCAGATCGGCGCCACCCAGCGTATAGCCGGAGAGCTCCTGGGCGATCTGCATGACCTGCTCCTGATAGATCATGATGCCGAAGGTTTCTTTCAGGATCGGTTCGAGCGTCGGGTAAAGGTAGTCGGGCTCCTCCTGGCCGTGCTTGCGCTTCACGTAGCTTGGAATGTTGTCCATCGGGCCCGGGCGATAGAGCGCCACGACCGCGATGATGTCCTCGAAGCTGTCCGGCTTCATGCCCTTGAGCACGTCGCGCATGCCTGCGCTTTCCAACTGGAACACGCCGGTGGTCTCGCCCCTGCCGATCATCTCAAAGGTGGCCGGGTCATCGAGCGGTAGGTTGGCAATGTCGATCTCGGTGCCGGAGTTGCGCACCAGTTCCTCAGCCTTGGCCAGCACGGTGAGCGTCTTCAGGCCCAGAAAGTCGAACTTCACTAGGCCGGCGGATTCGACGAACTTCATGTTGAAGCCCGTCACCGGCATGTCGGAACGCGGGTCGCGATAGAGCGGGATCAATTCGTCGAGCGGCCGGTCGCCGATGACGACGCCCGCCGCGTGGGTCGAGGCATGGCGGTAGAGCCCTTCCAGTCGCTTGGCGATATCGACCAGACGGCGCACGTCCGGATCGCTGGCGATCATCTCGCGGAGCCTCGGCTCGCCGGTGATGGCCTGCTCCAGCGTTACCGGGTTGGCTGGGTTGTTCGGCACCAGTTTGCAGATCTTGTCGACGTAGCCGTACGGCATCTCCAGCACCCG
Organism: Rhodospirillaceae bacterium; assembly: GCA_038152725.1. GTDB lineage: Bacteria > Pseudomonadota > Alphaproteobacteria > Rhodospirillales > Casp-alpha2 > TMED8. The sequence continues at coordinate 6,793 of JAYOXJ010000086.1, read as the reverse complement.
ACCGCAATCGCGCAGCACTGCCCGCGCCTGCAGTTTACCGAAGGTGATGATCTGAGCGACGTGGTCGCGGCCGTACTTGCCCTGGACGTAGCGGATCACCGCGTCGCGGCGGTCCTGGCAGAAGTCGATGTCGAAGTCCGGCATGGACACGCGTTCGGGGTTGAGGAAGCGCTCGAAAAGCAAGCCCCAGCGGAGCGGATCGAGATCGGTGATCTTGAGCGACCACGCGACCACCGAACCGGCGCCGGAACCACGGCCCGGCCCGACCGGGATGCCCTGGTCCTTGGTCCATTGGATGAAGTCGGCAACGATCAGGAAATAGCCCGGGAAGCCCATCTGGATGATGACGTCGAGCTCGTAGTCGAGGCGCCGGCGGTAGGGTTCAGCAGCCTTTTCGCGCGCCTCGGCGTCCATGCTTGGCTCGAAGACATGCGCTTCCAGTCGTTCTTCCAGGCCGGCCTTGGCTTGGGCGCGCAGTTCGTCCTGTTCGGTCCGGCCCTCGCCGCAGTCATACGGCGGCAGGATCGGGGCGATCGACTCGACCATGAAAGCGCAGCGTTGCGCGATGACCAGCGTATTGTCGGCGGCCTCGGGCAGGTCCTCGAAGACGCGGCGCATTTCCGCCGCCGATTTGAAATAGTGGTCGGAGGTGAGGCGCCGGCGCTCGGACTGCGACAGATAGGTGCTTTCGGCGATGCAGATCAGCGCGTCGTGTGCCTCGTGCATGTCGCGGCTGGCGAAAAATACCTCGTTGGTGGCTACCAGCGGAATATCGTGCGCGTAAGCCAAATCCAGGAAAGCCGGCTCGGTCTGGTGCTCAATGCCGAGGCCGTGACGCTGGATTTCTATGTAGAGGCGGTCGGCGAAGGCTGCCTTGACGCGCGACAGCCAGGTTTCCGCCGCCGGGATCTGGCCATCCGCGATCAGCCGGCCGAGCGGCCCCAACGGCCCGCCGGTAAGCGCGATCAAGCCGCCGGAATGCGCTTCCAGGACGTCGAGCGGAATTCGTGGGTCGTGGGCATTTTCGGACTGCATGTAGGCGTAGGACAACAGCTTCAGCAGATTGCGGTAACCGCCGTCGTTCTGCGCCAGGAACACCATGGTGCCGCCTTGATCAGCATCATCGGTAACGATGCGAAGCTGGCAGCCAACGATCGGCTGCACCCCCGATTTGGCCGCGGCGCCCGAAAATTCGAGCGCACCGAAAATGTTGTTGGTGTCGGTGACGGCGACCGCCGGCATGGCCGCGCCCTTGCTGAGCCCGACCAGATCCTTGACGTGGATCGCCCCTTCCGAAAGGGAATAGGCGGAATGGACCCGGAGGTGGACGAAATCGGCGTGCGGCATGATCCAGTAACGATTCCACATGTCTCGCGGAATGTCACCAAATGTTGGGGCGGACGGTGCTTTTTTCCACAAGATTTTTCGATTTTGTTGAAAAGTCGCGGCATCTTCCCGCCGGTTGTGCGGGTGCTTCAGTTGTGCGAGGATTTTGCGCTTCCCGGAATAGCCAGTAAGAGGCCCGGCCATGCCCCATGACGGTCACGATTTCACCGAACCTCCGCCCGATCCCGCGCTCCGGGTCAAGGCGCTGGAGAGCCTGTTGGTCGAGAAGGGATTGGTCGATCCCGCCGCGCTCGATGTCCTGATCGATACCTATGAACACAAGGTCGGCCCGCGCAACGGCGCCCGAGTGGTCGCGCGCGCCTGGGTCGATGCGGACTTCAAGCGGGCGATCAAGGAAGACTGTTCCGCCGAGATCAAAAAGGAATACGGCTTCGAGGGTCGCCAGGGCGAGCACATCGTCGCCGTCGAGAATACGCCCGACGTGCACAACGTCGTCGTCTGCACGCTCTGCTCTTGCTATCCGTGGACCGTGCTCGGCCTGCCACCGGTCTGGTACAAGTCCGCGCCCTACCGTTCGCGCGTGGTGCAGGACCCGCGCGGCGTGCTCAAGGAGTTCGGCACCGAGATTCCGGCCGGAAAGGAAGTCCGGGTCTGGGATTCGAATTCCGAGATGCGCTATCTGGTCATTCCCGAACGCCCGGCCGGCACCGAAGGCTGGAGCGAAGAGCAATTGGCCGAACTCGTGACGCGAAACTCCATGATCGGCGTCGAGAATGCCAAGACGCCGGGAGCCGAGTGATGGTGAACGGACCGCACGACCTGGGTGGACAGCATTGCCTTGGCCCGATCGATCCGGAAGCGGAAACGGAAGAGCAGATTTTCCATGCCCCCTGGGAGCGGCGCGCCTTCGCGCTGACCGTGGCATCCGCTTTTCTTGGCCAATGGAACATCGATGAGTCGCGCTATGCCCGCGAACGCCAGCATCCGGTCAACTACTTGCGCCATACCTACTACGAGAACTGGATCGCCGGTCTCGAGACCCTTCTGGTCGAGAAGGACATGGTCAGCGCCGATGAACTTACCAGCGGCAAAGCGGCGGGACGTTCCGAGAAGTTCAGTGCGCCCGATGCCGCCGCGGCGGTTAAGATTCTCGGGCGTGGCGGCCCGACGCGGATGGAAGGCAACATGGCGCCGGGATATGCGGTCGGCGACAAGGTGCGTGTCGTCAACAACCATCCTCTCACCCATACGCGCGCACCGCGTTATATTCGCGGACGTTTCGGCACCATCGACCGGCTGCACGGCATTCACGTCTTCGCCGATGCCAATGCCCAGGGCGACCGCCGCGGCGAACATCTCTACAGCGTGCGTTTCGAGGCTAACGAGCTCTGGGGCACTGGTGCCACCGGACGCGACGCCGTCTACATCGACCTCTGGGAACCCTATCTGTTGAAGCCGTGATGGTGGATGTGCGCCCCCTGCCGTTCCAGCCGCACGACGAAGACGGCCCGGTCTTTGCCGAACCGTGGCAGGCTCAGGTCTTCGCGCTCGCCGTGCAACTGTCGGAACAGGGTCTGTTCACCTGGGCGGAGTGGACCGAGACCATCGCAGCCGAGATCAAGGCCGCCGGCGCCGCCGGCGACCCGGACTTGGGCGATACCTATTACGGGCACTGGCTCGGCGCATTGGAGCGCCTGGTGCAGGAAAAGGGCGCGGCCGACGCCGGATCACTTCATCGGCGCAAGGAAGAATGGCGGCACGCATATCTGCACACGCCACACGGCATGCCGGTCGAACTGTCGGCCGGCGAACCCCACACCGATTAGAACGCGAGCGCGGCCCTAGCCTCGGCGGCCTCTTCGGCCGTCCACTGGCGCACCGGCGTCGGCGCGGCGACGCGGGTCAGGGGCAGGAATGTCCCCTGCCCGGGCTGGTTCAGCGTAACCGCGCCGGCCGGCGAAGTGACCTCGACCGCGCCGTCGTAGATCTGAACACCGAAATGCGGCTCGCCGGGCGGCATGCCGACGGTGAGTTCACCGGCGACGAACCTGGTGCCGCGAATGCCGATGGTGGCGACGCGGGTGGTGATGGCCACGTTCGCGTGGTCGGCGGCACTGATAGCGCCCGAAACGAATTGGAAAACGCCCTGGGTGAACTTGAGCACCTGCCGCCCGCCTGCGGCGTTGGCAGGGTCGTAGACGAGCTCGTCGATATCGATGTTGGCGTTTTCGCCCAAGGTCAGCGTAGAAGAATCGTTGAACCGGATGATCACGCGCGCATCTCGCCCGGTGGTGATGGTATCGCCGACATACACCCAGCCTTGCGGCGCCAACGGAAAGGCATCACCCGCGACGATGCGGGTGGCGTCACCGCGCTGGCGCTCGATCGTACCGGCGACGACCTGTGCCGCTGCATCGGCAATGAAAAACATTGTCCCGCAGATGACGGCGAGACAGAAAAGCAGCCGAAACTTCATTCGTTCCTCCGTGTCGAGTTCGGCTCCCGACCCTCGAGCGAGTGGCGGCTTGGCGCGCCATTAGCGCACTCCGTAACCGGCAAAAAATCGAGTGACAAGGCTTGAAGTCATCACGGTGGATCACCACGCCGTGTTCAACGAAAACTCAATCGACCTTCGCCGCCACCGCTTCGATCTCGATCTCGACACCGGGACGCGGAAATGGCCCCACGGTTAGGAGTACTACCGGAGGATTGTGTTCACCCATGTAACGCGGACGAATACGGTAGAATGGATCCAGATGCGCCGCGTCGGTGAAATAGACCGTCAGCTTGACGATGTCCTGGAACCCCATGTCGGCGGCTTCGAGGATCGCCTGGATATGATCGAACGATATCTCGATCTGCTCACCGACGTCGTTTGGCACCGTACCATCCGGTAGTGCCCCGACCTGTCCGTTGCAAAACAGTAGACGCGCACCCGGTGGGACTTCGGTCGCGTGGCCGGCGTTGTCT
>JAYOXJ010000086.1:0-2466 GCA_038152725.1 Rhodospirillaceae bacterium | reverse complement strand
AAAACCTCCTGTCGTCACCAATAAGCGGTTTGGCGCCCTATGATCCGGCAATGTCGTCCAAGAGCGATTGCAGGCTCCGGATATCGGGAAGCACGAGATCGGGCTTCGGCAACGATGGATCAAGTGCCACGCTTCGGCGATTGATCCATACCACGTCGAGACCGAGCGGTTTCGCGCCGACCATGTCGGTGAATTGCGATTGTCCGCTGTGTAAAATCTCGTATTTGCCGACCTCGGCGTGTTCGATGAGATAGCGGAACAACGTGCCGTCGGGTTTGTATCCTCCGGCCTTCTCCGCCGTGCAAACTAGATCGAAGGCCCTCGGCAGCGGCGTTTCTGCTAGCAGGTCGTTGTCGATATTCGAGACGATGGCGAGACGATAGCGCTTCGACAGTGCCTCAAGCGTCGGCGTGACGTCGTCGTAGAGATGAAATTTCGGAAACGCGTCGAAATAGTGTCCGATTAGCCCAGGGTCGGCGCTCAAGCCGAACCGTGTGAAGATCGCCGCCAGGCTTTCGCGGCAGATCGTGCGATAGGAACGATACGGGCGCCAATAGGCGGCGATGTTCTCGTGTTCCCAGGTTTCCCAAAATTCCCGAACGTCGACATGAGTTCCCCTCGCAGCAGACAGAATCTTCTCGAATGCCGGATAGGAAGCGTCGCGGACGCTGATCAGCGTGCCGAAAACGTCGAACGACAGCAGCTTCGGTTGGCGCTGGAGGAATGATTCGGACATCAGGGCCTCCGTTGGAATGCGTCGTCAGCCTAGGCGGCAACGAGTTTTCCGTCGGCGAGACGCACGGTACGGTCCATGCGCCGGGCGAGTTCTGGGTTGTGGGTGGCGATCAATGCCGCCATGCCGGCGCCCCGGACCAATTTCAACAATACGCCGAACACCTCGTCCGCGGTGGCCGGGTCGAGGTTGCCGGTCGGTTCGTCGGCGAGAAGCAGCCGGGGGCCGGTCGCGATGGCACGGCCGATGGCGACGCGCTGCTGCTCGCCGCCCGAGAGCCTGGCCGGGCGATGCGTAGCCCGTTCGGCGAGGCCCATCCATTTCAGGATATCCGTCGCGCGTGCACGCGCATCTTTCATGGTGAAGCCGGCAATGATCTGAGGGATGACGATGTTCTCGAGTGCGGTGAATTCTGCCAGCAAATGATGGTACTGGTAGACGAAACCGAGCTTGTGCCGCCGCACCATCGTGCGCGGCGTGTCGGAGAGCATCGAACATTCGTCGCCGTCGATCCAGATTTCGCCGCCGTCGGGTTGGTCGAGCAGGCCGGCGATATGCAGCAGCGTCGATTTGCCGGCACCGGACGGTCCGATCAAGGCAACGATCTCGCCCGGCGATACCTCGAGGTCGGCACCGGTCAGTATTTCCAGTTTGCGCCCGCCCTGACCGAAGGCGTGCTGAACGCCCTTGAGGCGGAGCACCGGCCCGCTGCTCGAAGCCAAAGTGTCGCCGTTGATCCGCTCACTCATAACGCAGCGCCTCGGCAGGATCCGTGCGCGCCGCGCGCCACGACGGATAGAGTGTCGCCAGGAACGAAAGCGCCAATCCCATGACGACCACAACTATGACTTCGGTCGGATCGACCACGGCCGGCAACTTGGACAGGAAATAGATTTCGGCGGCGAACAGTTCCGTGCCGGTCAAGCCCTGAATCCATTGCCGGATCGTCTCGATGTTGGCGGCGAACGATAGCCCCATGGCAAAGCCCGCCAGCGTGCCGAAGGTGCCGACCGAGGCGCCGGCCAGGAAGAACACACGCATGATCATGCCGCGCGTGGCGCCCATGGTACGCAGGATGGCGATGTCGCGGCCCTTGTCCTTCACCAGCATGATCATCGACGAGATGATGTTGAAGGCGGCGACCAGGATGATCAGGGTCAGGATCAGGAACATGACGTTCCGTTCGACCTGCAACGCGTTGAAAAAGCTGCTATTTGCCTGCTGCCAGTCGAACACCCGGTGCTCCGGGCCGATCACGCCGCGGATCGCGCGGCGCTGGCGATGGAAGTTGTCGGGATCGTCAACGAACACCTCGAGCTGGTTGACCGTGTCGCCCAGGCGGAAATACTGCTGCGCGGCGGGAAGCGGCATGAAGATGAAACTGCTGTCGAACTCGAACATGCCGATTTCGAAGGTGGCGACCACCCGGTAGGCCTGCATTCGCGGCACCGTCCCGAACGCCGTCACGGTCCCGCGTGGCGAGACCAGCGTCACCTTGTCCCCCACCCGTACGCCGAGCGACCGCGCAAGCCGTGAACCCATTACAACGGAATCGTCGGCCCCGAACCGGGTGAGCGAGCCCTGCCCTATGTTGCCCGCGATCGAGCTGCGCGCGGCGAGCGCCTCCGGCGTCAGGCCCCGCACCATCGCGCCGGATGCCCGCCCGCCATTGGTGGCCAGAACCTGTCCCTCCACCAGCGGGGTCACGGACAGCACCCCGTCCACCAGTCGGA
>JAYOXJ010000085.1:0-11576 GCA_038152725.1 Rhodospirillaceae bacterium | reverse complement strand
GTCCTGGTCCTTCATGATGCGAAAGGCCTGCTGGGCGCAGAGGAACGAGCCGGTCAGGTTGACGTCGACCACCTTCTGCCATTGCTCGAAGGTCAGGTCCTCGAAGGCAACGCCGGGCGCGTTGGCGCCGGCGTTGTTGAACAGCACATCGAGCCGCCCGTGCGCCGATTTGATCTTGGCGAACAGATCGGCGACCGGCTCGGGCTTGCCGACATCGGCGGAAACCGCCAAGCCGGCCTTGCCCGCGTCGCCGGCCAGTTGGATCGTCTCTTCCAGCGCGTCCAGGCGCCGGCCGGTCAGTACCGTCTTGTAGCCGGCCTTCAGCAGCGCAATGGCGGATGCGCGTCCGATGCCGGAGCCCGCGCCGGTGACCAGCGCGACCTTTGCTTGAGTTGCCATCGATGCCTCCTAGCGCATGACGAAGGGATTGGGGGTCTCGGTCGCGGTCGAAATCCAGACGGTCTTGGTCTGCAAGTATTCCTGGATCGCTTGCTGGCCGCTCTCGCGTCCGAGGCCGGACTGCTTGTAGCCGCCGAAGGGCGCAACGTAGCTGACCGCACGGTAGGTGTTCACCCAGACCGTTCCCGACTTGATGCGCTTCGGAATCTCGATGGCGCGGCGGATGTCGGTGGTCCAGACCCCCGACGCAAGGCCGTAGACCACGTCATTTGCGATGGCGACCGCCTCGTCGTCGTCCTTGAACGGAATGATCGACAGCACCGGGCCGAACACTTCTTCCTGGGCGATGCGCATCTTGTTGTTGACGCCGGCGAAGATGGTCGGCTCGACGAACCAGCCGTCACCGCACTCGGGCCGCGTCGCCTTGCCGCCACCCAACAGGCACTCGGCGCCGTCGGCCCGCGCCACGTCCATGTAACCGAGGATCTTCTCGTACTGTGGTTTTGTGGTGACCGGGCCGACCTGCGTGTCCATGTCCATCGGGTTGCCCATGCGCGCGGTCTTGGCGAAGGCGACCAGCTTGTCGACGAATTCGTTGTGGATCGACTCCTGCACCAAAAGGCGCGAGCCGGCGATACAGGTCTGGCCGGTGGCGGCGAAGATACCGGAAATGGCGCCCTTGACCGCGTTTTCCATATTGCAGTCGCCGAAGACGATGTTGGGCGACTTGCCGCCGAGTTCCAGGCTCACCTTTTTCAGGCTCTTGGCCGCCTGCTGGTAGACGTGCGAGCCCGAGAGCGCGCCGCCCGTGAAGGCGACCTTGGCAACGTCGGGATGGGTAACCAGCGGCTCGCCCGCCTCCTTGCCGAAGCCGGTGACGACGTTGAACACACCCTTTGGGAAACCCGCCTCCTCGACCAGGTTGGCGAATTCGAGCGTCGAGGCGGACGTGAACTCGGATGGTTTGACGATGACGGTGTTGCCCGCCGCCAGCGCCGGCGCCACCTTCCAGGTGAGGAGCAGCAACGGCGAGTTCCAGGGCGTGATCATGACGCAGACGCCCAACGGCTCCTGGCGGGTGTAGGTGAAGGTGTCTGGCTTGTCGATGGGCAGCACCGAACCCTCGATCTTGTCAGCGAGGCCACCGAAATAGTAGTACCACTGCGGCAGGTACTTGCACTGCATGCCCATCTCGGCGATCAGCTTGCCGTTGTCCTGCACTTCCAGTTGACCCAGGCGCTCCGCGTTGGCGGCAGCGAGATCGCCCAAGCGGCGCAACAGGTGCCCGCGCTGTGTAGCGGTGATGTTGGCCCATTCGGGATTGACCAGTGCCGCCTTGGCCGCAGCCACGGCGCGATCGGCATCCTTGGCGCCGCCCCGCGCGACCAGCGCCCAGGGCTTGCCGGTGAACGGATTGAAGGTCTCGAAATACTCGCCGGAAGCGGGTTCCACCCGCTCGCCGTTGATGTACATATCCAGCTTCGGCAGATCGGCCATTTTATCCTCCCGTTGTATTCCTTTTGCTCAAACGATAGCGCTGTCCCCCAACAGCGCATGGCGGAAGCGGTCCTTCAGGTAGGCGCCGTCCTTCGGCGGCAGCACGAACGGCAACGGCTCGGCCCGCACCTTGATGACGAAAAGCGACGGACCCGGCGCCGTCAGCATCTCGGGGATCGCCTTCTTCAACGCGGCCTCGTCGGTGACTGTGGCGGTCAAGCCAAAGCCGCAGGCCTTGGCGACGGCGGCGAGGTCGGTGGTGTGCGCGGTCGCGGTCGCCTGCATGCCGGTTTCGCCGTAGCGCTCGTTGTCGAAGACGGCGATACAAAGGTTGTCGGGCGCCTGCACGGCGACGGTGGCGAGACTGCCCATGCCCATCAGCACCTCGGCATCGCCGGTGGCGACCATGACACGCTTGGTCGGCTGCGCCAGCGCGAGGCCCAGGGCCAGCGGCACGGCGCCGCCCATCGCACCCCACAGCGGGAAGATGCGCGCGCAGTCGCCGGCGGCGGTGAAGTCCCAGTTGGTGGAGCCCAGCCCGGTGACGATCAAGAGATCGTCGCCGCCGGCATCCAGGATCTGCTTGGCGACCTCGCGGCGGCGAAGCGGAAATTTGTCGGCACGGCTCAAATCGCTCATGGCTCTCTCCCCCTCACTTACCGAATGTCTTCACCGGCATCAGCCGCTGGTGAAGCAAAAGCGCGCCGACGTGCTGGCCGACGAAGGCCCGGTGCAGCATGGCGCGCGCCTGGGCGCCGACATCGGCCGAGTCCTCGACCGTCTCGCACATCACATCCATGGCGCGGAGGCTCGGCTCGGTGCCGCGGCCCATGGGCATCTGCCACGGATTGAACTCATGCCACTGGCCGCGCATGGTGATGAAGGCGGCGAACGGGAACCGGCAGGTGCGCATCAGGCCGATCATGTTGATGCAATTGCCGACGCCGGAGGACTGCATCAGCATGGCGCCGCGCTGACCGCCGAGCCAGGCACCGGCCAGCATGGCGATGCCCTCTTCTTCCGTCGTCAGGGGCACCGCGCGGATGTCGTTGTCGGCAATGCAGGCCTCGATCAGCTTGGCGTGACCGGCGTCCGGCACATAAGCCACCTGCTTCACGTCGGCTTCCTTGAGCGCATCGTAAATGTCGCGCCACCAGTCGGTCATATTGGGTCAACCCTCTCTCAGTTGATGGTCGTTGGCGAGGCTGGGATCGAGCGCCCAGCCGCTTCGATGGCGCCGGTAGAGCAGGAAGACGCCAGTGAGGAACAGTGCGGCCGCGACGGCGGGCCGGAACACGCCCTCCATCATGGCAAGCGGAAGCGACAGCGACAAGGCCATCGCCGGCATGAAGAACAGCGTCCACTTCCGCCGGCCACGATGCTTCTGGTACCACGGAAAGGCGATCGAGAAGGCGGCGATCATCAGGAAGAACAGCGACCACGGCCGGGTGAAGAAAATTGTGAGGTCTGAATCGGTTGCCAGCGCGCGGATCAGGTTGATCTCGGCGTTGTCGCCGAGCACCACACCCAGGATCATCGGCGCCAGCGGGAAGCCGTAGCGGCGCATTGCGTAGCCGAGAATGCCGAACACCAGCAGCACCCAAAGGTCGAACACGATGTTGTTGAGCGCGAAGATGCCGATGGCGCAGTAGGCGAGGATGACGATGGCGAGCCGGAACATCGGCACCCGCGTCACCAGCACGAAGATGCGCAGGCACACCGTCTGCAGCCCCAGCATGATGAACAGCGACACGAAGAACGCCACCATGATCGAATAGGCCAGCACCGGTTCGGTCGAGATGAAGGTCGGGCTCGGCGCAATGTTGTGGATCAGGAGCGCGCCCAGCATGACCGCGGTGACGATGTCGCCGGGAATGCCGAGCGCCATCATGGTGATCAGCGCGCCGCCTTCGACGGCGTTGTTGGAGCTTTCCGGCGCAATGATGCCTTCCGGCGTGCCGGTGCCAAACCGCTCCGGCGTCTTCGACGCCTTCTTGGCCTGGTCGTAGGCTAGGATGTTGGCGATGGTGCCGCCGGCACCGGGCAGGATGCCGACGAAGATACCGATAACCGAAGAACGCGCCAGTACCGTCCAGTTGCGGACGATGGTCTTGATCGCCGCGAGGTGCTCGATGGCGATGCGCTTGGTGCTTACCACCATGGGTTTCAAGGCCTTGTCGGAATCGCGGAGATCGGTCAGCAGCTGGCTGAAGGCGAAAAGCCCGACAAGGACAGGCAGGAAATCGAAGCCCTGCTTAAGCGCGTCCCAGCCGAAAGTGAAGCGCGCCACGCCGCTGACCTCGTCCTCGCCGATGGCCGTGATCAAAAGCCCCAAAACACCGGCGATGACGCCCTTGACCAAGTTTTCGCCGGCCAGGCTGGCCGTGATGGTGAGTGCGAACAGCACCAGCGAGAAATAGTCCCAGGGGCCGAACTCGAGACCGATGCGGGCCAGCGTCGGTGCCAGCAGCATGAGGAAGACGGCCGAGATCAAGCCGCCGAAGAACGACGACCACACGCCCAGGCCGAGCGCCAGGCCGGGCCGGCCGGCGCGGGTCATGGGATAGCCGTCGAAGGTGGTCGCGACCGAAGAAGGTGTGCCCGGAATGCCCGTCAGCACGCTCGACATCAGCCCGCCGGAAAGCCCCCCGACGAAGACGCCGATCATGGTCGAAATGCCGTCGACGGCGGACATGCCGAAGGTGAACGGCAATGTCAGCACCACCGCCATGGTGATGGTGAACCCGGGGATGGCACCGGCGATCAGGCCGGCGGAAACGCCCAGCGTCATCAGCAACAAATTCTTGAGTTGGAAGACCGCCTCGAAGGCGCCGGCGATGTTATCGAAAATCACGGTCGGCCCCCTACTGCGGCAGGATTACGCCGGGCGGCAGGATCACGCCCAGCGCGAAGGTGAAGATGGACCACATGGCTCCGATCAGGACGACGGCGACGGCAGCGTTGACGGCGACGTTGCGGCGCTCTATCCCGCCGATGAAACATAGCGTCACGAACACGAAAACGATGCCGCCGATCAGCATGCCCAACCATTCGAGCGAAACCAGGAACAAGCCATAGAGTGCGAAGCAGCCGATGACGTTGCGGTTTATCTTGAGCCAGGCGGAGAAATTGAACGGCGCGCCGTCGCTTTCGGTGGCAACCGGTTCGGCGCGCAGCGACTGCACCAGATAGATCGCCGACAGGATGGCGAGCGCGACGGTGACGATGCGCGGCCATATCTTGGAGCCGATGATGGCGCCCGGCACCAGTTTGTAGAGGAAGGTGTCATAGAACAACACGCCGCAGACGACGAGCAACAGCAGCGCGATGACGACATTGGCGTTGAGTGAACGCATGGGACGGTCCGGAAAATGAAACCGCCGGTGCCGCATGTCGCGACACCGGCGGCGTCAGGGCATCAGCCCTTGTACATGCCGATCTTCTTGGCGACCTTCACGTGCTGGGCGAAGGACTGCTCGAAGAACTTCTTATAGTCGGCGGCATTCTTGTAGACGATCCAGGTGCCCGCCTTGTTCATGTGCGCGACCACGTCCTTGTGCGTCATCGCTTTGGCGAAGGCGGCTTCGTAGGTCTTGATCACGTCTGCCGGCGTGCCCTTGGGCGCAACGACGCCGCGATTGAGGCCGTAGACGACGTTGACACCCTGTTCCTTCATCGTCTTGAGTTCGGGCATCAGCGGGTCGCGCTTCTCGGTGGCGATACCGAGCGCCTTCATGGAACCTTCCTGAATGTACTTCTTGGCGGTCAGGATGTTCATTTCGCCGACGTCGACGTTATTTGCGAGGATCGCCGTCAGGCGTTCGCGCGTGCCTTCGTAGGGCACGTATTTGAACTTGGTCTGCGTCTCGTCTTCGATCACCAGGTTGAAGAACTGGCTGGTCGAGCCGGTAGTCACACCGACCTTGAGGCCATCCGGGTTTTTCTTGGCGTAGTCGACGAGGCCCTTGATGTCGCTAAAGGAAACCTTGGCACTGGCACCTAGGACCGAGGGCGTGTAGGTGAGCAACGACACGGGCTCGAACGCATTCCAGGTGAAGTCGACGCGACCGGCGAGGAAGGTCGTGATCTGACTCTCATGGATAGCCAAGAGCGTGCAGCCGTCCGGCTTGGAATTCTTAACTTCTTTAGCGCCCTTGTTTCCACTCTGTCCGGAAATGTGGACGATTTGCAGCTTCGGCTTGAAGCCGGATTCATTTATCGCCTTTGCGACGACCTGGAACACCAGATCTGTGTCGCCACCGGCTTTCCATGGCACCACCATCTTCGCGGTCGAACACGGAATCTTCGCCGTGGCCGGTGTTGCCAACATCAAGGCCGGCACCGCCGCGAACACGGCGGCGAAACCAAAAATCTTTGGATTCATAACGTTTTATCTCCCTATGGATTGAGCCGCTGTCCGGCCCCAGCGGGCGGCACGTTCTCTGCCAGCGGCCCGGTTGGTGAAGAAAGCTTAGCAAGCGCCCATGGGGCTGACTAGCCCCTTCGGAACGGCGCAATTGGGCTTTGCTTTTTGGCGCCAAAGCCGTTTTCATGCAGATGAAACGAATATACCGCGCGCGATCCAAGCGGCGGCAAAACTAGCACCCTGGAGACCCCCGATGCGCGATCTCGAACTCCCCGGCCGCTCGCCGGCCCACGGCTTGAACGGCATGGCCGCCACCTCGCACACACTTTCGACGGCGACCGCCATCGACATCCTGCGTCGCGGCGGCAATGCACTTGATGCGGCGATGGCAGCCTGCGCCGTGCAATGCGTGGTGGAACCCGAATCGACCGGCATCGGCGGCGACTGCTTCTGCCTCTACGCACCCAACGGCGGTGCGGATGTCATCGCCTTCAACGGCTCTGGCAAGGCGCCGAAGGCGGCCCACGCCGAGTGGTTCCTGGAAAACGGCATCAAGAAGATCGCGCAGCAAAGCCCGCACGCGGCGGTGATCCCTGGCGCCGTCGACGCCTGGTGGCAGCTCAACCGCGACCATGGGCGCCTGGGCTTGGACGAACTGCTCCAGCCCGCCATCCAATACGCCCGCGGCGGCTATCCGGTGTCGTCGCGCGTCAGTGTCGACTTCGCCTTCGCCGTCGACCTGCTGGGAAAAGACGAAAACCTGAAGCGGGTGTTCATGCCGGGCGGCAAGACCCCCGGTGTCGGCGAGATGCATTACCAGCCGGAACTGGCCAATACCCTGGAAGCCATCGCCAAGAAGGGCCGCGATGCCTTTTATACCGGCGAGTTGGCCGAGGACATGGTGGCCTATCTGCGCAAGCACGGCGGATTGCACACCCTGGACGATTTCGCCGCCGCCAAGGGGGACTATGTGGAGCCGATCTCGACCGAGTTCCGCGGCCATCGCGTGTGGGAGTGCCCGCCCAACGGCCAGGGCGTCACCGCGCTGCAGCTTCTCAATATCATGTCGGGCTATTCGACCGACGGCGTCGATCCGGTTTCCGTCGAGCGCCTGCACATCGAGATCGAGGCCGGCCGCCTCGCCTATCAGGATCGCAACACCTTCGTCGCCGATCCGATGAAGGCGGACGTGCCGACTGACGGCATGCTGTCGGCGGCCCGCGCCGACGAGTTGCGCGCCATGATCGACCCTAAGTCGCGCATGGCCGAAATGCCGAAACCCTCGATGCCGACACACAAGAGCACGGTCTACATCTCCGTCGTCGACAAGGACCGCAACGCGTGCTCGTTCATCAACACGCTGTTCTCCAATTTCGGCAACGGCATGATGGCGCCGAAGTCGGGCGTCACCTTCACCAACCGCGCCCAGGGCTTCGTCATCGAGCCGGGACACCTCAACTGCATCGCGCCGGAAAAGCGCCCGCTGCACACCATCATCCCCGGCATGGTCACCAAGGGCGACAAAGCGGTGATGCCCTTCGGCGTCATGGGCGGCCAGTACCAGGCCTTCGGCCACATGCACTTCCTGACGCGCTATTTCGACTTCGGCATGGACATCCAGGAGGCACAGGACGCACCCCGCATCTTCCCCGATCCGGGATCGGGCCTGGTCGAAATGGAAGGCACCATTCCGGAGAAGGTCGTTGCCGGCCTGGAGAAGCTGGGTCACAAACGCATCCGACCGGCCAAGCCGATCGGCGGTTCGCAGGCGATCTGGATCGATCACGAGCGCGGCATCTTCACCGGCGGCTCGGAACCCCGCAAGGACGGCTGCGCCATCGGCTATTGAGGCACCGGCACCTTAGCCGTCACATTTCCTGAAGTCGGTCTAGAGGCGGTCCTCGGCACGCAGCATGGCGAGCGACTGGGCGAGTGCATCCGCACTCGTCGCAATGGCGTCGTCGTCGTGCACGGCGGAAACGATCATGCCTGGCTTGCCCGAGATATCGACGCCGTTGACCAGCAGCGCCAGGCGGAACAGGCCCGCCGCCGGGTGGCTGCCGCCCTTGGCCATGGCTTCCAGCGGCATGGCGCGAGCATCGAAAGCCTCGGGATCGATGTCGAGGCCTTCGGGGTTGGTATAGACGTAAGCGCTCGACCCTTGGCCGTAGGCCGACCATGGCACACCGGCCTCGGCGAAGACCCGGTTCCATGCTTTCACCAACTTCTCGCCCTGCGCATTGGCGCGCGCGGTCGGGTCGCCCTCGGCGACCTGGCCGAGCATGGCCAGGCCCGCCGCCGCCGACAGCGGATTGGCGTTGAAGGTGCCCTGGTGCGGGATTTTCGAAAAGCCGTCCTTCTCCGCCGCCTCGAAATCGAGATGGCGGAGGATGTCCTTGCGTCCGCAAATGGCGCCGCCGGGCAAACCGCCGGAGAGGATTTTCGCGAGCCCCGTCAGATCGGGCAGGATTCCCCAGGCCGCCTGGGCGCCGCCGGGCGAGACGCGAAAGCCGGTGACGACCTCGTCGAACATCAAGACGATGCCCTTGGCCTCGGTCACGTCGCGGAGCATGCGCGCGAACTCGCGCCCCAAAGGCACCTGGCCCGATCCGGCGCCGGTCGGCTCCAGGATCACGGCAGCGATGTCGGGATCGGTTTCCAGCGTCTTCTTGACCGCGTCGGGATCGGCCGGATCGGCGACGATGACGTTCTCGACGATACCGGGCAGCACGCCCGGCACGTCGGCGGCACCGACATGATACTTGGAGCCGAAGGCGACATGATCCTGCCAGCCGTGGAAATGGTGCTTGAAGCGCATCAGCTTCTTGCGGCCGGTAAAAGCCCGCGCCAGGCGGATACCGAGCAGGTTGGCCTCGGTCCCGGACGAGGTGAAGCGGATGCGCTCCGCCGATGGGATGAGCGTCTTGATCAGTTCGGCCCAGGTGATCTCGTTCTCGTGGCAGGCGGCAGGATGGGTGCCGAGCGCGATCTGGTCGTTGACCGCCTTGACCAGGCTCGGATGCGCATGGCCGAGCAGCAGCGAGCCATGGCCGCCGTAGAAATCGATCAATTCGTTGCCGTCGGCATCCCATTTACGCGCACCTTCGGCGCGCTCTACATAGACCGGATAGGGCCACATGTGGCGCGAGTCGTGGACAATGCCGCTAGGAAATACGCCGAGGGCACGCAGATGCCGCGCTTTCGACTTCCTGGTCTTGGCCTCGAACTGGGCGACGATGTGCGAATTGGTCAGCGGGATGTGATTCATGGCGGGATGTCCGGATTGACAATGACGCGACCGCGCCACCATACGCCTACGGGCAGGGATATGGCCAGATGCGTTTGGTCCCGGCGGGAACGAAGGAGCCGTCCGGCTTCATGTAGGGCACCGCTACCTTCTTGGCGTCTTCCGGAAGCGCCGCCAGCGCTTTCGATTCGTAGGGCGGCTCAAGACGATAGAAGGCATTCGGGTCCATCCAGAAGCCGTCTCTCGGGATCACGAATATGCCGTCGTTCGACCATTCGGGATGGCGGCTGTAGACGATGGCGAAGTGTAGCGCCGGGCGCCGTTCGCGCCGGCCCATGACACCGGTGTTGGAGGTCTTGCCGATCTCCTGGCCGATGGCGACCTTGGCGCCGATCTCCAGCGGCGACATCTCGAGCATGTGCGTGTACTGGGAGTAGGTCCAAAACTCGAGGCCGGTTTCCTTTGGCGTGTGGCGCAGCATCACCTCGGTGCCCTTGCGGTTGTCGTCGTTCAGGAACTTGCCGACCACGGTGCCGGCGGCAATGGCACGGATCGGCGTGCCGGTCGGCTGCGGGATGTCGACGCCCTTGTGGATGGCGGGGATGGGTCGCTTGTGCGAATAGTCGATGGCCCACTGCTCGCTGTCGATCTCGGGGCACTGGCCGCCGTCGATGAAGGCTGCCTTGAGGCCGGTCTCGATGCCGCCGCGCTCCTTCTGCACCTGGACCGCGTAGTTCTTGTCGCCGCCGCGTGTCTTGCCGACCATCAGGCGGACTTCATCGGCGATCTCCGAGGGCGGCACATAGCCTTCGATGCCGGCGCAGGCCTCGCAAGCGAGCGCTGCACCATCGCCGCCGCTGCGGCGCCGGCCACCTTCTCGGCGGCCCTCGCCCCGGTTCTTGCGCTCGCCGTCCATTTTCGCTAATTGCGGTGCTACCACGCCCGCATCAGGGCCCGCCGCCGGCTGCCCAGCCAAGGCCGTCACCGCCAACAGGCCACCGACGAACGTCACTGCGGCGATGCGCGCGACAGGTATTGCCATGAACGTCCGCCTCCGGCGGATCAGTGCATCATCAGCACCGGCAGGTCGGTGTTTTCGGCGATGAAACGGGTCACGCCGCCCATCACCAGTTCGCGGCGCCGGCTGTGGCCGTAGCCGCCCATCACCAGCACGTCGCCACCGGCCGCCTTGGTGTTGTCAATGAGCGCACCGCCAATGTCGTGAGCGGACACGTCGAGGTGGCGCACCACCCCCTTGACGCCGTGCCAGGCGAGATGACCGACCAGGTCGTCGATGGTGAGTTCGTCTTCCAGGTTCTCAGGCGCGGTGAACAGCGTCACGTGTTCCGCCTTCTCAAGAATTGGGAGCGCCGCGCTGGCGGCACGCGCCGACTCGGCGCTGCCGTTCCACGCCACGCAGACGTGCTTGCCGATGGTCTCGACCGGTTCCGGCGGACACAGCAGCACCAGCTTGCCGGTCTCCAAGAGAGCACCTTCGAAAGTGGCATGGCCGAGGCCGCCGGACACGGGCCTCGCGACACAGACCACATCGGCAAGGCGTCCGCGCACGGCGACCACATGCGCCTGCTTGCCTTGGACTTCGTGCCAGGACGCGGTCACCACGCCTTCCGGTGCCGGCGGCTCTCCGACCAGCTGGATCTCGTGGCCCGCCAGGTACTCCATGAAGAGGCCTCGCACCCTCGCTTCCTCCTCTTCGGCCGCCTTGACCGCGGCTTCGAGGATCGACGAGCGCATGCCCGACGTCATCACCGTGCTGTAGGGTAGCAAATCTTCGGCCCGGGCACGGCAGTGCACGACATGGATATGCGCGTTGAAGGGCCGGCCGAGCGCCAGCGCGTGGTTGAGGACGCCCTCCCCTTTTCCGTCGCCGCGGACGGACACCAGCAGGGTTCGTATCGTCATCGCCGTACCTCCCGACAAAAAGTGTTCCCGACCGGCAACCATACTAGCAGTATGGTGGGCCGCCGGGATTGACCTAGAACAACCCTTCGATATCGCCCTTGGCGTTGAGGAAGATGGAGTTCGCCGAGGGCACGCGCGGTAGGC
>JAYOXJ010000084.1:0-11584 GCA_038152725.1 Rhodospirillaceae bacterium | reverse complement strand
CCCATCGTCATCGGCCAGGCCTGCGAGTTCGACTATTCCGGCGCCCAGGCCTGCAAGGCACTTCGCGAAGAGGGCTACCGCGTCATCCTGGTCAACTCCAACCCGGCGACCATCATGACCGACCCGGACATGGCCGACGCCACCTATATCGAACCGATCACGCCTGAGATCGTCGAGAAGATCATCGCCCGCGAGCGCCCGGACGCGCTGTTGCCGACCATGGGCGGCCAGACCGGCCTCAACACCGGCATCGCGCTGGCCGAAATGGGCGTGCTTGAGAAATACGGTGTCGAGATGATCGGCGCCGACGCCGCCGTCATCGCCAAGGCCGAGGACCGCCAGCAGTTCCGGGACGCCATGGAGAAGATCGGCCTGGAATGCCCGCGGAGCCGCGTCGTCCGCGACATGATGCAGGCGCGCGAAGCCATGGACGAGATCGGCCTCCCCGTGATCATCCGCCCGTCGTTTACGCTCGGCGGCATCGGCGGCGGCATCGCCTACAACCGCCAGGAATTCGAGCAGATCGTCTCGGGCGGCTTGGCCGCGTCGCCGACCCACGAGGTCTTGGTCGAGGAAAGCGTGCTGGGCTGGAAGGAATTCGAGATGGAAGTGGTCCGCGACCGCGCGGACAACTGCATCATCATCTGTTCCATCGAGAACGTCGATCCCATGGGCGTGCACACCGGCGACAGCATCACCGTGGCGCCGGCGCTGACGCTGACCGACAAGGAATACCAGATCATGCGCAACGCCTCGATCGCGGTGCTGCGCGAGATCGGCGTCGATACCGGCGGCTCGAACGTGCAGTTCGCCGTCAACCCGGAGACCGGGCGCCTGATCGTCATCGAGATGAACCCGCGCGTGTCGCGCTCCTCGGCGCTGGCCTCCAAGGCGACAGGCTTTCCGATCGCCAAGATCGCCGCCAAGCTAGCGGTCGGCTATACGCTCGACGAGTTAATGAACGACATTACCGGCTTCACGCCGGCGTCGTTCGAGCCGACCATCGACTACGTGGTGACCAAGATTCCGCGCTTCACCTTCGAGAAATTTCCCGGCGCCGAGCCGCTGCTGACCACGTCGATGAAGTCGGTCGGCGAGGCCATGGCCATCGGCGGCTCGTTCGCCGAATCGATCCAGAAGGGGCTGCGCTCGATGGAGACCGGCCTCACCGGTTTCAACGAGGTCGACATTCCGGGCGCGCTGGTCGACGGCAAGCTCGAAAAGGATGTCGTCCGCGCCGTGCTGTCCGAGCGCCGGCCGGAACGCATCCGCTACATCGCCCAGGCCATGCGTTTGGGCATGGACAACGAATCGATCCAGCGCGCCTGCGGTTTCGACCCATGGTTTCTCGACCAGATCCGCGCCATCGTCGACGAGGAGGCGCGCATCCGCGCCGATGGCTTGCCGACCGACCCGCAGGGCTGGCTGCGGATCAAGAAGATGGGCTTCTCCGACGAGCGCCTGGCGGAACTGACCGACGGCAGCGCCACCAAGATCGCGCATGCGCGCCGCGACATCGGTATCCGGCCGGTCTACAAGCGCGTCGACACCTGCGCCGGCGAGTTCCCGAGCCAGACCAGCTACATGTATTCCTGCTACGAGGGCGACGGATCGCGTCCGCCCGAGGACGAGGCGTCGCCGACCAACCGCCAGAAGGTCGTCATTCTCGGTGGCGGCCCCAACCGCATCGGCCAGGGCATCGAGTTCGACTACTGCTGCGTCCATGCCGCCTTCGCGCTGCGCGAGGCCGGCTTCGAGGCGATCATGGTCAACTGCAACCCCGAGACGGTGTCGACCGATTACGACACTTCAGACCGCCTGTTCTTCGAGCCCTTGACCGCCGAGGACGTGATCGAACTGGTTCGCGCCGAACAGAAGAACGGCCAACTGCTCGGCTGTATCGTGCAGCTCGGCGGGCAGACGCCGCTGAAGCTCGCCAGCGGGCTCAATTCCGCCGGCATCCCGATCCTCGGCACTAGCCCCGACGCCATCGACCTGGCCGAGGACCGCGAGCGCTTCCAGGTGCTGTTGCAGCGCCTCGGCTTGCGCCAGCCGGCCAACGGCCTCGCGCGCTCGGACGCGGAGGCGCTCGCCGTTGCCGGCAAGATCGGCTACCCGCTGGTGATCCGCCCGAGCTATGTGCTCGGCGGCCGTGCCATGGAAATCGTCCACGACGAATCCGCGCTCAAGCGCTACATGAAGGAAGCCGTGCGCGTGTCGGGCACCAGCCCGGTGCTGCTCGACAGCTACCTGCAGGACGCCATCGAGATCGACGTCGATTGCGTTGCCGACGGCGATGAGGTGTTCGTCGCCGGCGTCATGCAGCACATCGAGGAAGCCGGTATCCATTCCGGCGACTCGGCCTGTTCGCTGCCGCCCTATTCGCTCTCCAAGGCGATCGTCGCCGAGTTGGAGCGCCAGGCGATCATGCTGGCCAAGGCGCTCGAGGTGGTCGGCCTGATGAACGTGCAGTTCGCCATCAAGGGGGACGACATCTACATCCTTGAGGTCAACCCGCGCGCCAGCCGCACGGTGCCCTTCGTCGCCAAGGCGACCGGCATTCCCGTGGCCAAGATCGCGGCCCGCGTCATGGCCGGCGAGAAGCTCAAGGATTTCAACCTGAAGAGCCGGGCCAAGCGTTCGCACATGGCGGTCAAGGAAGCGGTGTTCCCGTTCACCCGCTTCCCCGGCGTCGACACCATCCTGGGCCCCGAAATGAAATCGACCGGCGAGGTCATGGGCCTGGACGAGGATTTCCCGCGCGCCTTCGCCAAGTCGCAACTGGGCGCGGGCAACCGTCTGCCGCTGGAAGGCACGGCCTTCATTTCGGTCAAGGACCGCGACAAGCCGACCGCCATCCGCGTCGCCAAGCGCCTGAGCGAGATGGGCTTCAAGCTGATGGCCACCGGCGGCACCCAGAAGTTCCTGTCCGACCAGGGCCTCGACGTGATGCGCGTCAACAAGGTGCTGGAGGGCCGGCCGCATTGCGAGGACGCGCTGGTCAACGGCGAGGTGCAGCTGGTCATCAACACCACCGAGGGCGCCCAGGCGATCGCCGACAGCTTCTCCATCCGCCGCTCGGCGGTGATGAACAACGTGCCCCATTACACCACCATGGCGGCGGCGCTGGCGGCCGTCGACGGCATCGCCGCGCTCAAGACCGCGAGCCTTGAAGTGGCGCCGCTGCAAGCTTATTTTGAGAGCTCGTACTGACGGGGAGACGTCATGGATAAGTTCCCCATGACCAGAGAAGGCCTGGTTGCACTCGAAGACGAGCGCCGGCGCCTGAAGAACGAAGAGCGGCCGGCGGTGATCAAGGCGATCGCCGAGGCCCGCGAGCACGGCGATCTCTCCGAGAACGCCGAGTACCATGCCGCGCGCGAGCGTCAGAGTTTCATCGAGGGCCGCCTGGCCGAGCTCGAAGACATCATCAGCCGCGCCGACGTCATCGATACCTCGAAGCTGAGCGGCGACACGGTGCGTTTCGGCGCCACGGTGATGGTCGCCGACGGCGATACCGACGAAGAGATCACCTACAAGATCGTCGGCAGTCACGAGGCCGACATCAACTCGGGCCGGCTCTCTGTCACGGCACCCCTGGCGCGCGCGCTGATCGGCAAGACCATCGGCGATATGGTCGAGGTCACCACGCCGGGCGGCGACAAGTCCTACGAAATCTGCGACGTCCGTTTCGAGTAGACGCATACCGGCGGCGTGGGCCAATGGGAACTCAAGTGGCATCTGAAGTGTGACCGCAATGGGGGGGGACCATGAGCGGCGATTGGCTTTCCAGTTATCCGGCGATCGGCGGCCTCGAGCCGGCCGCGCGCGAACGGTTGGCGACGCGTGGCCAGCGCATCTCGGCGCCGGCCGGCGCACCGCTGTTCCAGCCGGGAGCGGAGTGCGGCAATTTCCTTTTCCTGCTCGACGGCACCGTGCGCGTGCAGATGGTCGCCGAGAATGGGCGCGAGATCGTGCTCTACAGGGTCGGCGGCGGCGAGACCTGCATCATGACCACGGCATGCCTGATGGCGCATCAGGGCTACGGCGCCGAGGGCATCGCGGAGACCGCCATCGAGGCGATCGCCGTTCCGGAACCTGCTTTCCGCGAACTGCTCGCCACCTCGGCGACGTTCCGCGATTTCGTCTTCGATGCCTTCGGCACGCGGCTCGCCGATCTCATGGTGCTGATCGAGGAGGTGGCGTTCCGCCGTCTCGATCTCCGGCTGGCGGACCTTTTGCTGAAGCGCGGCGGCGGCGGCGCCATGGAGGTCACGCATCAGGAGTTGGCGGTCGAACTGGGATCGGTGCGCGAAGTCGTCAGCCGCGTCTTGAAGGAATTCGAGCGCAAGGGCTGGGTCGCGTTGGCGCGCGGACGCATTTCCGTCGCCGACGCCAAGGGCCTGCAAAACTACATTCAATCCATGGCCGCCTGACGGCAGGCCTTAGCAAGCAACCGGAGGCACGATGACCGCGCGACTGTTCGACCCTTTCAAGCTGGGCGGGCTCGAGCTCGCCAACCGGGTGGTGATCTCGCCGATGTGCCAGTACAGCGCCGAGGACGGCGTGCCCAACGAATGGCATCTGATGCATCTCGGCCAGTATGCGGTCTCGGGTGCGGGCCTGGTGTTCGCCGAGGCGACCGGGGTCGAGGCCATCGGCCGCATCACGCCCGGCTGCACCGGCCTCTACAACGACGAGCAGGAAGCGGCCTTCACTCGCATCGTCCGGTTCTTCGAGCGTTTCGGCCAGGCCGTGCCGGCGCTTCAGTTGGCGCACGCCGGGCGGAAGGCGTCCTGCGACCTGCCGTGGCAGGGCGGCAAGCCGCTCCAACCCGGCCAGGGTGCCTGGCAGACCATCGGCCCCTCCGCCACGGCCTTTGCCGAGGGCTGGCACACGCCTGTGGCGATGACCCGCGCCGACATGGACCGCGTGCTGGACGCCTTCGTCGCCTCGGCCAAGCGCGCGGCGCGCATCGGCTTTAAGGTGCTCGAACTGCACGGCGCGCACGGCTACCTGCTCAGCCAGTTCCTGTCGCCGATCGCCAACAAGCGCGACGACGAATACGGCGGCAGCCTCGAGAACCGCATGCGCTATCCGCTCGAGGTGTTCGACGCGGTGCGCGCGGTGTGGCCGGCGGACCGGCCGCTCGGCGTGCGCATTTCCGGCACCGACTGGGAGGAGCCCGGCATCACCATCGAGGAATCGGTGGTGTTCACCAAGGCATTGCAGGGACGCGACTGCGACTTCATCGACGTCTCGGCCGGCGGCAACCTGGCGACGCGACCGCCGGTCGGCACCAGCGGCCCCGGCTATCAGGTGCCGCTGGCGGAAACCATCAAGCGCGAGACCGGCATCGCCACCATCGCCGTCGGCATGATCCGTGATCCGCATCTGGCGGAGGACATCGTCAGCACTGGCAAGGCGGACCTGGTGGCGCTGGCGCGGGGCGCGCTCTACGACCCTCACTGGGCCTATCGAGCCGCCGACGCGCTCGGCGGCCAGGCACCCTATCCGCCGCAGTACATTCGTTCCCGGCCTGATTTCTGGCCGAAGGCGTTTCCGGAACTGGCCGACCGCGCGGCCGAGTAGGGGCTCAGTCCTCGCTGCCGCCGGCGACGCGTTCGCCGCCCTCGATCGGCACGCCGGGCACGTCCTTCGACGTGCGGATGGTCTCGAAGGTGGAGACCGTGGTGACGTGGTCAGTCTCGGTGATGCCCATGGTGAGCGCGTCGCGGTGCGCCTTGTCGCGCGCGACGACCTTGAGCAGGAAATCGCCGCCGCCGCGGATCATGTGGCACTCGCGCACTTCGGCCCAGTCGGCCATTCGCTTCTCGAATCCCTGCAGGACGCTCTGCGCCTGGCTGTCGAGACCGACGAGCGCGAAGAAGGTCTCTTTGTAGTCGAGCAGCGCGCCGTCGAGCTGGGCGTGGTAGCCGACGATGTAACCAGCGTCCTCGAGCGCGCGCACGCGCCGGAGGCACGGCGGCGCCGAGATGCCGGCGCGCTTCGAGAGCTCGACGTTGGTCATGCGGCCGTCGGTCTGCAAATCGCGGAGAATCCGGAGGTCGATCTGGTCGAGTTTGACCCTCTGCATGGCGATGGCTCTCTTCTCAAGGAGAAATATGGTTGCGCAATTATATTACAATATTGACCTGGCGCTAGAGCTTTCACGAAAGCGACGGTGAAAATCGTCGTGCTGCCCATCGGCGCCGGTCCCATCGCTTGCGCGGGCTCCATCCCCCCCTTATGTTAACCAGCCTCGCCCGGTGGCTGGGCCCGGGCGGGCCGAAATCACAATCCTAAGGACGACAGCCCAATGCCCGATTCCCATCATTCCAAAGTTCTCATCATCGGCTCGGGAAGCGCCGGTTACACCGCCGCCATCTACGCCGCGCGGGCCAATTTGCAGCCGATCCTGGTGCGCGGCCTGCAGCCGGGCGGCCAGCTCACCATCACGACCGATGTCGAGAACTATCCCGGCTTTGCCGATCCGATCCAGGGGCCGTGGCTGATGGAGCAGATGGAGGCGCAGGCGCGCAACGTCGGCACCCAGATGTTCGACGACACCATCGTCTCGACCGATCTTTCCAAGCGGCCGTTCGTCGCGGTAGGCGATTCGGGCACGCGCTACACGGGCGATGCCTTGATCATCTGCACCGGTGCCAGCGCACGTTGGCTCGGCATCGAGACCGAGCAGAAGTACATGGGTTTCGGCGTCTCCGCCTGCGCCACCTGCGACGGTTTCTTCTACCGGGGCAAGCCGGTGGCGGTGATCGGCGGCGGCAATACGGCCGTCGAGGAAGCGCTGTTTCTGACCAATTTCGCGTCCAAGGTGACGCTGATCCACCGCCGCGACCAACTGCGCGCCGAACGCATCATGCAAGACCGCCTGTTCGCCAATCCCAAGGTCGAAGTGGTGTGGGACAGCGTCCTCGAAGAGGTTCTCGGCAGCGACCAGCCGCCGGGAGTCACCGGCGCGCGCATTCGCAACCTCAAGACCGACGCGACTACCGATCTCGACGTACACGGCATCTTCATTGCCATTGGCCATGATCCCAATACCGGCATCTTCAAGGGGCAGCTCGATATCGACGACGAAGGCTACATCCTGACTAAGCCGGACAGCACCGCGACCAGCGTCGCCGGCGTCTATGCCGCAGGCGACGTCCAGGACAAGATCTTCCAGCAGGCGGTAACCGCGGCCGGCACCGGCTGCATGGCGGCGCTCGAGGCGGAGGAATACCTGGCATCGCAGGAATCGGTCTCGGCCGCGGCCGAATAGGCGCAGGCCGAACATAACCTCAGGCCCGCGGGAGGCCTCGAGAACCATGGACTGGGACAAACTCAGGATTTTCCACGCGGTCGCGGAGGCCGGTAGCTTCACGCATGCGGGCGACTCGCTGAACCTGAGCCAGTCGGCGGTCAGCCGTCAGATATCCAGCCTGGAAGAAAGCCTCAACGTATCGCTGTTCCACCGTCATGCGCGCGGGCTCAAGCTGACCGAACAGGGCGAACTGCTGTTCCGAACCGCGCACGAGGTTTTCGCCAAGCTAGCCATGGCCGAAGCGCGAATCGCGGAGAATCGGGAAAACCCGGAAGGGCCGCTCAAGATCAACACCACCGTCGCTTTCGGATCGGTGTGGCTGACCACCCGCATCAAGGAATTCATCGCGCGTTATCCGGACGTCAACGTTTCGCTGGTGCTCGCCGACAACGAGCTCGACCTTTCCATGCGCGAGGCCGATGCCGCGATCCGGATGCAGCCGCCGACCCAACCCGACCTGATCCAACGCCCGCTTATGCAGTTGCGCTACCATCTCTATGCGTCCCCGGCGTACATCAAGGAAATGGGGGCGCCGAAGTCGGCGGCCGAACTGGACGGCCACCGGCTCATCGTCTATGGCCGCGACGCCACGCCGCCGTTCGCCGATCTCAACTGGGTGCTGACAATCGGCAAGGAAGAAGCGCCCCGGCGTCCGGTCCTGCAGGTCAATTCGGTCTACGGGATTTTCCGTGCCGTCCAAAGCGGCCTTGGCATCGCCGCCTTGCCGGATTATATCAGCCGCGAGGTCGGCGATCTGGTGCGTGTGCTGCCGGACATCGACGGCCCGTCGCTCGACGTCTTTTTCGTCTATCCGGCGGAACTCCGTGATACCAAACGAATCAAGGTTTTACGGGACTTTTTAGTTGAAAAAATAGGCGCCGAAACGTTCTAGCTCATAAAAGCGGCAGCGGCGCCGGCGATCCTTAGTCAGTCATGCAGAGGCTGACGAAAAGCTGACATTTGCTATGCATAATGCGCATAGGTGCGCTGCAAAAAAAGTAGTAGCGCTAGGCGCTCGGTTTTCCTAAATTCGTAACATCAGATGTTGCATAGCAACATCCTCTTCCCCTTCGGACCCATGTCCGAAGAAAGGATCACCTCCATAGGTGACTCCTTGCGTCTCCCAGACGTGAAGCCTCCCTGTTTAAACTCGCCCCGGCCTTTTAGCCGGGGCTTTTTCTTGTGCCCATACCGCACTGCGAAATAGCTTTGGCGGTTGCGGCCATGGGCGTTTCGCCTGCGCCCTTGGCCACGGCATCATTTGGCGTTACGCGGTTTCGGCCGGTCAATGCGTCGTGGCGCGCGCCTGGATGACGTTATCGGCATCGCGCCCGGAGAATTCCTGCAGGTGGTCGAAAGACCACTCGAAGGTACCGACGCCGAGCGTCATCGATCGCAACTCGATGATCAGGTCGTGCATCTCCGACTGCGGCAGTTGGACCGTCACTTTGTCCCAGCCGGTCCAGCCGTCCTTGGCGTCGAAACCGAGGATTTGGCCGCGCCGGCCGCTGACCAGGCGCTGGATGCCGGACGTGAAGGTGTTGGGCAACGCAATACTGACCTGGAAAATCGGTTCAAGCAGTACCGGATTGCACGACGGCATGCCCTCGCGCATGGCCTGCTGGGCGGCCTTGCGGAAGGCCATATCGGAGCTATCGACGGTGTGGTACTGGCCGTCGGTCAGCGTCACCGACACGTCGACCACCGGGAAACCGAGCGGGCCGCGCGACATGAACTCCTTCACCCCGGCTTCGACCGCCGGAATGTACTGCTTCGGCACGACGCCGCCAGTGATGGTGTCGTCGAATTGGAACCCGGACCCGCGCGGCAGCGGTTTGATGTCGAGGTGCACGTCGCCGAATTCGCCGTGGCCGCCCGACTGTTTCTTGTGCCGTGCGTGCTGGGAAACGGCCTTGCGGATGGTTTCCTTGTAGGGCACCTGTGGGCGCTCGGCGACCATGCCGAGATTGAAGCGGTTGCGCATCTTGTCGAGGGAGATCTGCAAATGCATGTCGCCCTGGCCCCAGAGCAGGAACTGCCCGGTGTCATGGTCGGGCCCGTAAGTGAGGGCGGGGTCCTCTTCGGCAAGCTTCGCCAGCGCGCCGGAGAGTTTGACATCGTCGCCCTGGCGTTCGGTACGAATGGCGAGCGCGAACAGCGGCCGCAACGGCGTCGGCCAGTCGGCCTTGACGCCGCCCGACTCGGTCAACACGTCACCGGTGAGGACACCCTCCATGCGTCCGAGCGAGACCACTTCGCCGGCATCCGCACTGGAGACCTTTTCCAGCTTGGCACCGAACAGGTGGTTGATGCCGCTGACGCGGTTCTCGTTCAGGGTCATGCCGTCCTTGATCTGGCCGGCGAGCACCCGCGCCACGCTCAGTTTGCCGACATGCTCCAAGTGGATGGTCTTGAATACCTGCGCCATATTGCCCTTGGCCTCGACGCCGAGACGTTCGGCGAGCGCGCCGACATCCGGGGCTTCATGCCGGAGTGCCTTCAGGAGCCGGGTGACGCCTGAATCGCGTTCGGCCGAGCCGAAGAACACCGGTACGATCAAATCCTCGCGGAGGTCCTTGCCGAGCGAGGCGTAGATTTCGCCCGAGGGCGGAACCACGTCCTCGAGCAGGTTTTCAAGCAGATGATCGTCGAAGTCGGCGAGGGACTCGAGCATTTCGGTACGCGCCAATTCCTCGTCATCCTTAACCGCATCGGGCAGTTCGATGAGTTTCGACGACGCATTCTGCTGCCATTCGAAGGCGCGCTCGCTGACCAAGTCGATATGGCCGGTGATGCCGTCGGCGTTGCGGATGGGAATTTCGCGCAACACCAGCGGCCGGCTCGAAACACCCTGCAGCGCTTCCAGCGTGGTCCGCACGCTACCTGTCGAAACATCCATCTTGTTGATGAAGATGACGTGGGGGATGTTGTGCGCCTCAAGGCTTTTCAGGATCGGCGCCACGGTCACCGCCTTGTCTGGATCTGCTTCGCAGACGACCACGACGGCATCGGCGATCATCATCGCATTGTGCCGGTCCTGGCTGAGCTCGACCGAGCCCGGGCAATCCAGGAAGGTCCATTTCTCGCCGAGGTATTCGCAACTGGCGATATTGATATCGGTCGACATGTGACGTGCCTTTGCTTCCGCCGAGGCATCTCCGATCATGTTGTGTTCGCGTGCCGAACCTTTTCGTGGGACGGCTCCGGCGATGTGGAGAATGCTTTCGAGCAAAGAGGTCTTGCCACAGGTGTAGGGACCCACCAGCGCGGCAACGCGGGGTCCGGACGGCGCCTTGCTGTTCATATTTTCCTCCCGGTTTTGGCGGCCGCGTTGACCGCGGTCCGTTAACCCTAGATTACCCAAAAAGGTAAAGAAGACTCAGAACGATGCAAGGAAAATGCAATAATGAGCCGCTCGGCGCATCGGCGCGACGGTTCGGGAGGGTGGTGAAAATGCGGCTGTCTCGGCTTTCGATGGTGTTGTTTTTCCTAATTATTTCCGCAGGCGCGACCGTCGCCGGTGAGGTGTTGGAGAAGCCTCCGACCACCCCGGACCCGACGGGCCGCTACATGTTCTACATGCACGGGCGATACGTCGAAGAGCGCGGCTCCGACAACGTCTACAAGTATGATGCCATCCTGCGCGAACTGGCCGACAAGGGCTTCACCGTCGTCGGTGAGTCCCGCGGTCAGGTCGAGATCGGCGATTACGCACGGCTGGTCGCCGGACAGGTGACCGCGATGATCACTGCCGGCGTGCCGGCTGGGAACATCACAGTGGCCGGACATTCACGGGGCGGTTTCATCGCGCTCCTCGCGGCGAGTTTTATCGGCGATCCGGACGTACGCTACGGTATCCTTGCCGCCTGCGGCCTCGAAGGGACGCGCTTCCGCAAGGCCTATCGGCGGCTTCTGAAGAAAAGTGCCGAGGCGATAAAGGGCAAATTCCTGGTCATGTGGGAACAGGGTGACGAGGAGGCAGGCCACTGCGATGAAGTGCTGGAGAAGGCGAGCGCGCCCTACCGAAACGTGAAGCTCACGGTCGGCGGCGGGCACCGCATCTTCTACAAGGCGGAAGCGTCCTGGATCGGCCCGCTGGTCGCGTTCGCCAAGGAGTAGGGTGTCTGTCTCAGCGAAGCGAGGCGCAGAACCGCTGCACCCGCGCGCAGGCGTCTTCCAGCAGTTCCGTCGCGGTGGCGTAGGAAATACGGAAGTGCGGCGCCAGGCCGAATGCCGTGCCGTGCACGGCGGCGACCC
>JAYOXJ010000083.1:5392-11595 GCA_038152725.1 Rhodospirillaceae bacterium | reverse complement strand
CGACGAACTGTTCGCCGGCTACGGCCGCTATTTCCAAAAGCCGGTGGAGGCTGGGCTGATGCGCCTGCCGGCCTGGCTCCGGCAAGGTATCGTGGGGCCGGCCGCCGCGCTGCTCGATCCGTTCCGCGGTTGGCAGCTGGCACGGGCCGGAAAGTTCGACGCCGACCCGGGCGGCTATCTCCACGATCACAGCACGCATTTCCCACCGCCGCTCCGCGATCTCATCGGCAACGCCATGGCGGTCCCGACGCCGGCGCAGCGCGGGTTCGCCGACGCCTTCGACGGGCCACGCCAGAGCCGCATGCTCCATGCCGACATCAACACTTATCTGCCCGATGATCTCCTGACCCTGCTCGACCGAACCGCCATGGCGGTCAGCGTTGAGGGCCGGGTGCCGTTCCTCGATCATCGGCTGGTCGAGGCGGCGCTGTCGGTGACACCGGACGCACGTACGCCAGGCGGCGCGCAGAAGGCGCTGGAACGCAGGATGGCCGCCAGGCTGCTGCCGGACGCCGTGCTCTGCGCGCCGAAGCAGGGCTTCGCCTCGCCGGTGCCGGCGTGGATGGCGGCGGGCATGGGCCGCGACGCGGAGCGGCTGCTGACCCGCAAGCGCGCACTCGAACGCGGCTGGTGGACCGAGGCCGGCATCGCGCGGCTCTGCCGCGACCCGGCGCGCCACGGCTTTCGTGTCTACACGCTCTTGATGCTGGAGCTCGCGGTGCTGATGCTCAGCGAACGCCCGCTCGGCGATGCCGCGCCCGACGTCAGCCTCGCCGACCTGGCCGAGGCCGCCTGAAGTGAGCGGCGCGACCACCACCGCCGACGTCAGCGTCGTCGTGCCGGCCTACCGCGCCGCCGATACCATCGCCGCTGCACTCGCCAGCGTGGCGGCGCAGACGCTGAAGCCGGCCGAGGTGATTGTCGTCGATGACGGCTCCGATGACGGCACCGCCGCCGCCGCCGAAGCCTGCCGGCCGTGGTTCGCGGGCGCCCGCTTTGAAGTCGTCACGCAGTCCAACGGCGGCCCCGGCGCGGCACGCAATGCCGCCCTGACATGCGCGCGTTGCGAAGCCGTCGCCTTCCTCGACGCCGACGACGAATGGTTTCCGGAGCATCTCGCGCGCGCCATCGCGAAGCTCCACGAAGACGGGCTGACGCTCTCCGCTCACAACGAGATTCTGGTCGAGGACGGGCGCGAAAGCCTGAACGATTCGCTCGCGCGCTTGGGTGAACATCCCGACCCGCTGCTCGCACTTTACCGCAAGGGCTGCATCAGCACCTCGACGGTGGTCGCCAACCGCGCCGCGCTCGTCGCCGTCGGCGGTTTCGATGCATCGCTCTCTAACGGCCAGGACGTCGATCTCTGGCTGGCCGTGCTGTCGCGCCCGGGCGCGAGCTTCGCCATCATGGCCGAGCCGCTCAGCCGCTATATCGTCCGTGCCACAGGCGTCAACGCCAACATCGCCAAACGCCACCGCTGCTTCATCGCCATTGCCAAGCGCTGGGCCGGCACCATGGCGGCGCGCGACAGGGGGCGCATCGCCGATCTTTGGTTCCGCATCTCCGCCATCCACTACGAGACGTTCCGCGGCCTTCTTGGGCGCGGGCAATTCGGTGCTGCGCTGGCATCCTGTCTCGCCTATCCGGTGAATTTGATTGATATCGCCCGCCGCGGGCTTCTAAAACAGGCCCCCGACCGCAACTTGGCATCGTTTCCGCCCGTGACCGAAGCATGACCAACCCGTTCGTTGAGACCACCGAGACGGCGCTTTCGGCCACCGCCGACAAGCAGGGCCGCAACCGCACCTGGTGGGAAACCAAGCCGATGACCTACGCCGACTGGGCGGCTGAGGACCGGCTGCCGGAGACGGCCGAAGACTTCCTGACGATGGAGGCCTACGTGCTGCGCACCGGACCGTGGCTGCGGGAGTGGTTCGAGCGCCAGAACTTCGCGGGCATCGAATGTCTCGACCTCGGTTCCGGCTCCGGCATCTTCTCCAGCCTGTTGGCAAGGCAGGGCGCCCGGGTGACGGCCTTGGACCTGACCGAGATGGGGGTGCGGCTGACTCGTGCTACGACCGGCTTCTTCGGCTGTGACGTCAAGGTGGTGCGCGGCGACGCCGAACGCCAGCCGTTCGCCGACGCGAGCTTCGATTTCGTTTATTCCTGGGGCGTGCTGCATCACACCCACGACATGGCTGGTGCCCTGGCCGAGGCGGCGCGGGTACTGAAGCCCGGGGGGCGCGGCATGATGATGGTCTATCACCGCACCAGCGTGGTCTATTATCTGCACGGACTCTATTGGCTGATCGCCAAGGGGAAGCTGTTCCAGGGCCACGGCCTGGAAAGCGTACAGGGCTTCTACACCGACGGTTTCTATCACCGCTATCTCACTCGGCAGAGTCTCGGCGCCATGCTCGATGCCGCCGGCCTTTCGCCTCGCACCTTCGCGGTGACGCAATACGAAAAGAAAATTCTGCCGTTGCTGCCCGCCGCCCTCGACCGCTGGCTCAAGGCACGGTTCGGCATGTGCCTGATCGCCGAATTCGAGAGACCAGCGGCCTGAGCAATGCCGGTTAAGTCCGCAACGCCCTTGCTTCGCATCGTCGCCGCGCTCTGGATTGTGGGAGTGCTGGCGCTCTATCTTTGGCAGTTCCGCGATATCATCGGCGCGCTCGCCGGCAAACTGTGGCTCTCGTGATCGCGATACTCGTCGTCCTGTTGCAGACGCTCGCATGTCTCGGCTACGGCGCGTTGATCCTGCGTGCGACCGGGGTCAATACCGAACTGCCGGCAGCGGAGCGTGTTACCTGGGCGCTCGGGCTCGGTACCGGTGTCGTCGGCTGGCTCGCCTTTCCGCTCGGAATCGGCGGTCAATTCAACGGTGCTGGCTACGGGCTTCTGCTCGGCCCCGGCGTCATCGCCGCGGCGATCGCGCGGACGTGGCTCTGCGAAACCTGGCGCGAATTCCGCAGCTGGCAGCCCGACCGCACCGAAGCCGCGCTACTCTCGTTTGTTGCCGTCATGACCGCGCTATTCCTCGCCAGCGCCCTGGCACCGCCGACGGACGCCGATTCGTTGACCTACCATTTCTACGTGGCCAAGGATTTCGACCGCCTTGGGCGTATCGAATTCATCCCACGTGCCGTCGACGGTGCGGTACCGATGCTGGTGCAGCTTTCTTATGTGCCGGTATACGGTCTCGGTGGCGAGACGGCGATGACACTCTGGACCTTTGTCACCGGCCTGATCTCTGCGTTGCTGCTGTTCACGCTGGCGCGGCGCCATCTCGAACCGGCATGGTCGTTGGCGCTGGTCGCACTCTATATAAGCGTTCCTGCCTACGTTTACGGTGCCGGCTCCGGTCAGGTCGAGGTGCGGCTCGTCGCCTTTGTAATGATCGCAGCTTTCAGCCTGCAGGCCGCCATGAATACTGGCCGCCTCAATCACGTCGTTGTTTGTGCTATCGCCGTCGGGTTTTTCATGGGCGCCAAGTACACCGGGCTGATATTCGCGCTAGCCTGCGGCATCGTCATTGTCATGCAGCGGCGATGGCTGTCGCACGGCCTGGTGCTGACGCTGGTCGCCTGTGTCGTCGGCGGCCAGTGGTACCTGTGGAACGCAATCAATACTGGCGACCCGGTATTTCCCATGCTGTTCGAGACTCTGCACGCGCGCATCGACTACCGGTTCTGGGACGCAGCCCAACACCGCGTTTTCGTCGACACTTACTTGACCTTGGAGAAGGTGCTGGCACCCAATCTTCTCAATCTGATCGCCTACCCGGTGATTGCCACCTTCTTCGATTCGGGAGGCCTGGAGGCCTCCAAGACCGGCCTCGGCCCCTTCGCCATCCTGGCGCTGCCGTTCGCTGCCGCCGGCCTGTGGCGTGCACGCGGCCGCATCGGGCGACATCCGCTGTTCGTCGTCGGCGCCCTGGTGGCGGTGTTCTACGTCGCCTGGTTCTTCGCGGGCTCGCCGCAGCGGGTGCGCCATCTGCTGCCATTCTATCCGCTGGTGCTGATCGTGCTCGGCGTCGCGGCGTCCAGCGGCGCGCGCAGCGCATCCCTGGCATCGGCGCTCGGTCTCGGCATCGCCGCCGTACTCGTCATCCAGCTTGGCGGCGCGGCGTTGTTCTCATACAGCACCGTCATGCATCTTATCCGCGGCGAATCGCGCGCCGCATACCTGGAACGGTCTATCACCGGCTTCGCCGCAGTGAACTGGCTGAATACCCGCCTTGGGTCCACGGACCGTGTCCTCACGGCGCAACGCGAACTCTCCTACCTGCTTGGAGCGCCTACCTACTTCGCCCACCCTTACACCCAGGCCCTGGTGCGTCTCGAAACGCCGGCGACGGATACCGCCTCGCTTGCCCGGCAGCTGTCGCACGTCAGCGTCACCTACCTGCTGCTGCCGGAACGGGATTTCCAGACCGGCACGGCCTTGCAGCGGCTGGTCGCGAAGGGCTGCGTAAGGACTCTCGAAACGTTCGCCACCAGACGCCTGGCCTCACGCACGCTGTCGACGGCCGGGCTAACCAGCGACCCCGACCACAAAGTGGTTGTCGCACGCTTCATCGACAAGCGTTGCTGAGCCCTCTGCCTCAGTTCGGCGGCCGTGCCAACAACCGCTGCCCGAACCGAAAGTAGATCCAGAGCGCGAGGGCGAGCAGCGGCAGATTTCCGATCATCAGCGAGAAATTACTCTCATGATAGAACAGCGGACAGACGATCGCCGCGCCAATAGCGCAGTCGAGTTCGCGTCCGCGCGCGGAGACGAAAAACGCCTCCAGGCCGGCCATCAGCAGTCCGAACAGCGGCATGCCGCCAAGCAGTCCCAGCCAGCCGAAATTGGCGAACAACTCCACCATCCATGGGATGTTGATCGACATCTCGTAGTTGTTCGGCGGGAGAAAACCGTAGCGCCTGCCAAATTCATTACCCTTGTCTTCCCTTGGTTTGTCCGCCCAAAACACCCGTGGAATAAGCTTGGAGATTAATGGCTTGTAAGTCTCTCCCATCCAGTAGGGAATCGGCTCCGGTGTTGTCTGCACCACGCGCGCAAGCACCATCTCGTGGGAAAAGCGAACGTAGGTTCCATAAAATGGCGACAGCCTGCCGGGCTCGAATCGGAACGCCTCGCCTTTTGCGGTAAGGCCGTAGTAATCGGTGGCGATGCGCGGAATGACGGCCAGCTTGCCGATCAGTGTCTCCGGACCCTTGCCGCTCCACAATTCGTTGCGGATTTTGTTGGTGAGCGGGTAGACGAGCAGGAAGAGCAGGGGCAACGCGACAAGCGTCCTCCAGGGCAGGCGTCCGCTGAGCCAGGTCTCAAGCGCCACCCACAACACCACCAACAGTCCCAGTTGCGTTAATAGCCCAGTGCTCAGCGAAGTCGCCGCAACTACCGGCATTACCAGAAGCGCCAGCGCCAAAGCTTCCGGCAAGGTCAAAATCTTCCGCCGCCACATCACATAGAAGACGGCGAGCCCGGCGTTTCCGGCAGGCACGATGAACGAGCCTAGTGACGGCAGGTGCGAGAAAATCGGTACCAGCCGGTAGGTCAATAAGCTTAGAACCAATGCCCAACAGAGCCACCGAATTGTCCGCCAATCCGGTTCCGCCGAAGTACTGAAGCGCGTGGCCGCGCCCGCGAGTCTCCGTTCCAGGACGATATACGCCGCAACGAACAGCATGACGCCCACGAGCGCCGCTAACATCGAGCGATCGTCCACATGGGCCGATTTGGTCAAGCCATAGAACCTAATAATCTGGTGATAGTCGTCCCATAATCCGCCGAAAAAGAAAACGGGGAGACCATAGAACAGCGCGTAGTACACGCCCGCCAGCGCCATCAACGGAAATCGAGGCCTTTCGGCCACCGGCTGGCGCAGCCAGAGCAGTGTCGGCAGCAATGCGATCGGTATGATCGCGAGTCCAAGCAGCGCAGAAGTCAGAGATACGGTGTGGTAGCGCTCGACCAAGCCCCACAACGCCAAGCCCAGTGCCATCACGCCGGCACCGTAGATAGCAGCCTTTCGTCCGGAGATCACAGGGCCCGCATCTTTCGCCGTCCGGCGGGGCACCGGAAAATACCGCAGCAAATTGAAATTTCTGCCGAAACCGATGAATTCTCCACTGGAAAAACCCCGCTTGCGTCTTTATCAGATATTATGGCCGTTCGGGCCCCGAGTTCAATGG
>JAYOXJ010000083.1:0-5382 GCA_038152725.1 Rhodospirillaceae bacterium | reverse complement strand
CCTCCCGCCCGATTGCCGAGCTATGGACGGTTTGGCTTTCGTGGCACGAACCGCGATTAAGGATGGATAGAACCCAATTACTATGAGCGCTTTCCTGCTTCCCTCCGATATCGACGAGATCGTCGAGCGTCTGAAACCCGCGGCCCAGGCTTTCGCCGGCAAGACCGTGCTGCTGACCGGCGGGCGCGGCTTTCTCGGGCGCTACTTCATGGAAGTGTTCGGCGCGCTCAACACCAAGGTTTTGAAGGACCCAGTGACGCTGGTGGCCATGGACAACATGATCACCGCCGGCAAGGAAGGCGCCGAGGTGCCGGAACTGCCGAATGTCGAATTCATCCGCCATGACGTCATCCAGCCGTTCCAATGGGACCGGCCGCTCGACTACGTCATTCACGCCGCCGGCATCGCCAGCCCGTTCTACTACCGCGCCTATCCGCTGGAGACCCTCGAGGTCGCCATCACCGGCACACGCCGCATGCTTGAGCTGGCCGACAAGCACGACGCGCGCTTCACCTTCTTTTCGTCAAGCGAGATCTACGGCGACCCCGACCCCAAACACGTGCCCATGGCAGAGAGCTACCGGGGCAACGTGTCGTGCCAGGGGCCGCGGGCGTGTTACGACGAATCGAAGCGGGTCGGCGAGACGCTCTGCTACATCTTCCACAATTCGAACGGCACCCACACCAACACGATCCGTCCGTTCAACGTGTTCGGGCCGGGCATGCAGGAAACCGACTACCGCGTGCTGCCGAACTTCGCCAGCCGCATCAAGGGCGGCCAGCCCCTGCACGTCTACGGCACCGGCAACCAGACCCGCACGTTCTGCTACATCACCGACGCCATCGTCGGCTTTCTCCTGGTGGTGCTGAAGGGCGTCGCCGGCGATGCCTACAACATCGGCAACCCGGAGCCCGAAATTTCCATGGTCGATCTGGTGAAGCACATCGAGAAGGTGTCGTCGCGCCCGGTCGCCTACGACGTCGTCGAATATCCCGACAGCTACCCCGCAGACGAGCCAAACCGGCGTGCGCCCGATATCAGGAAGGCGCGCCTGCAGCTCGGCTATGAACCCTCTGTCTCGCTCGACGACGGGCTTAAGCGGTTCCTCGACTGGTCCGATACGGTGTACACTGGAAAGCAGTGACCTGGACCCGCGCGCACCCTGCATGATCACACTCTCGATCATCGTCCCGGCCTTCAACGAGGAGGCGACCATCGCCGAAATCCTAGGCCAGGTGAACGCGCAGAGGATCGACGGCGTGACACTGGACGTGATCGTCGTCGACGACGGCTCGACCGACCGAACGCCCGATATTCTGCAAGCCAACCCGGCACTCTACACAAAGCTCATCACCATGCGGCCGAACGGCGGCAAGGGTGCCGCGGTCAAGGCCGGCCTGGCGGCGGCCGGCGGCGATTACGTGCTGTTCCAGGACGCTGATCTCGAGTACAGCCCGAGTGAATACGCCAAGCTGCTGAAGCCAGTCTCCGCTTTCGGCGCCGACCTGGTGATGAGCAGCCGTTTCGCCGCACCGGAATTCACCCGCGTCGCCTATTTCTGGAACAAGGTCGGCAATCGGCTGATTACCCTTTTCTTCAACATTCTCAACAACACGACCTTCACCGATATCTACAGCTGCTACATGCTGTTCCGCCGCGACTTGGTGCCGGCGGCAAGCCTGACCTGCACCGGCTGGGACCAGCATGCGGAGATTCTTTCGATCGCCAGGCGCGGCGCACGCAACATCTATGAGGTGCCGATCAGCTATCACGGCCGCACCTTCGCGGAAGGCAAGAAGATCCGACCGCACCATGTGCTGGGCGTATTCTGGACGATCTTGGTTCGGCGCTTCACTTGAGCGACAATGTCGGTGATCGCTGGAAAAACGGCATGCGTGATACGATCCATCCGGTAATCCTTTCCGGAGGCGCCGGCACACGGCTGTGGCCGCTTTCGCGCCGCCTCCGGCCGAAGCAGTTTCTCGCCCTCGACGGCGGCCGCTCGATGTTCGCCGAGACGCTTTCCCGCGTCGGCGGGCGCGCGTTCACCGCACCCTTGGTGGTGTGCAACGACGAGCACCGCTTTTTGGTCGCCGAGGAACTGCGCCAAGCCGGTGTCAGCGCCGGCGCCGTCATCGTCGAGCCTTGCGCGCGCAACACCGCGCCGGCAATTGCCGCCGCCGCCAGTCTGGTCGCCCGCGACAATGCCGAAGCGGTGATGCTGGTCCTGCCGTCCGACCACGTCATCACCGACACCGATGCGTTCGCGCGCGCCGCGGCCGTAGCCGCCGAACTCGCCCGCGACGGCCGTCTCGTCACCTTCGGCGTGCCGCCGACCCGGCCGGAAACCGGCTACGGCTACATTCTGAAAGGCAACGCGATGGCAGGCGGCGGCGTCTTCGCCGTCGATGCCTTCGTCGAAAAGCCGGACATCGAGACGGCCGCCGCCTATCTCGCCGGTGGACGGCATCTCTGGAATGCCGGCATGTTCGCCTTCACCGC
Organism: Rhodospirillaceae bacterium; assembly: GCA_038152725.1. Lineage (GTDB taxonomy): Bacteria > Pseudomonadota > Alphaproteobacteria > Rhodospirillales > Casp-alpha2 > TMED8. The sequence continues at coordinate 2,880 of JAYOXJ010000083.1, read as the reverse complement.
ACAGGCCTATCTCAATGCGTTGCGCCAACATAACCCCGCCGCAGCCGCAGCCGTCGGCGCGGCCGTTGAGGGTGGTACCGACGACCTGGATTTCTTCCGGCTCGACCCGAAAGCCTTCGCCGAAGCACCTTCCATCTCCATCGACTACGCCGTCATGGAAAAGACCGATCGCGCCGCTGTCGTACCCCTAGACGCCGGCTGGAGCGACGTCGGTTCGTGGGCCAGCCTGTGGGCACTGGGCCAAGCCGATGCCGCCGGAAATGTCGTTGCCGGCAATGCCATGGCGATCGATTCAGAGGGCACCTACGTGCGCTCGGAGCATCCGCTGGTGGCGGTGCTCGGCGTCTCCGACCTGATCGTCGTCGCCACCGACGACACCGTGCTGGTGCTGCCGAAGTCGCGCGCCCAGGAGGTCAAGGACGTAGTCGCCCAGCTGCAAGCCGCCGGCCGCGAGGAGACCGAAAGCCACACCCGCGTCTACAGGCCCTGGGGCCACTACCAGAACCTGGAAGGCGGCGACGGTTTCCTGGTCAAGCGCATCGTCGTCAAGCCGGGCGCCAAGCTCTCCATGCAATACCACCATCACCGCGCCGAGCACTGGGTGGTGGTTGCCGGCAGCGCGCGCGTCACCAACGGTGACGACGTGTTCGACCTCGGCCCCAACCAGTCGACCTACATCCCCGCCGGCGCCCGTCACCGGCTGGAGAATCCGGGCGATGCGTCACTGCACCTGATCGAGGTGCAGTCCGGCGCTTACATCGGCGAGGACGACATCGTCCGCCTGGAGGACACCTACGGCCGGTCGTGACGGGCGACCCGGCTGAGCGGTAATATTGCAGCCATGATCAAGATTCCCGACCTCGCGCTCGCCAGCCTGATCGCCGCCGGCGCCTTTATCATCGCCTATGTCGGCACCGGCGTGCTCGCCCGCGTGCTCAAGGCGCGCGCCATCCTGGCCCATCCCACCGAACGCTCCAGCCACAGCGTGCCGACACCGGCCGGCGGCGGCATTGCCGTGCTCGCCGGGCTTTTGCCGGCGTGGCTCGCGGTCGCCGCCATCAAGGAAGGCGCGCCCGGCGGTCTCGTCATCGTTGCCGGTCTGGCGCTGGCACTGGCGGTGCTTTCCTGGATCGACGATCTCAAGGGCTTAAGCGCGCTGGTCCGTCTCGCTGCGCAGGCGGTGGTGGTGGGCGCGGCATTGGTGCTGGCGCCGTTTCCGGGACCGGTGTTCCAGGGCATCCTCCCGCCGTTGCTCGATCTCGCTGCGACCGCGCTGCTCTGGGTCTGGTTCATCAATCTCTTCAACTTCATGGACGGCATCGACGGCATCGCCGGCGTCGAGACCGCCGCCATCGGCACCGGTATCTTCGTCGCCGCCAAGATCGCCAAGCTCGACGGCTATTGGTTGATGCTCGGCCTTTCGGCGGCGGCGGCGGCAGTCGGCTTCCTGCGCTGGAACTGGCATCCGGCGAAAATCTTTCTAGGCGACGTCGGCAGCGTGCCGCTCGGATTCCTGCTCGGCTGGCTGCTTCTCACCTTCGCCGCCGCCGGCCATCCGATCCCGGCGCTGATCCTACCGCTCTACTTCGTCGCCGACGCCACCATCACGCTGGTCCGGCGATTGCTGCGCGGTGAGAAGGTCTGGGTTGCGCACCGCGAACACTTCTATCAGCTGGCGATCCGAAGCGGGCTGCGCCACGACCAGGTCGCCGGCATCGTCGCGGTGGCCAACCTGTTCCTGATCGCGCTGGTCATGGTCGCGGCGCGCGGCCTGCCGCTGCCGGCGATCTCGGGCGCCGTCGCCGCCGTCGTACTTCTGCTGTTCCTGCTCGCCAAGGGCGGCCCCACCGAATGACCGGTGCCACGGGCGAACCGGCCGCCGGCACCGGCGCACGCCCGCTTTCCATCCTGTTCCTGACCGAGAACTTCCCGCCCGAGACCAACGCGGCGGCGACGCGCGTCTATGAGCGCGCGTGCTACTGGGCCAAGTGGGGCCACCGGGTGACGGTGCTGACATCGGCGCCCAACTTCCCCGAAGGCCGCATCTATCCCGGCTACGCGAACCGCTGGCGCCAGGCCGAGGACATGGACGGCATCCGCGTGGTGCGGGTGAAGACCTATATGGCGGCCAACCGGGGCACCGTGCGGCGCACGCTGGATTTCCTGAGCTTCATGGTCACCGCCTTCGCCAACGGACTGATCGAACGACGCCCCGACGTCATCGCCGCCACCTCGCCGCAATTCTTCGCCGCCGTCGGCGGCTGGGCGCTGGGTGCGGCGCGGCGCGTGCCGTTCGTCTTCGAACTCGGCGATCTCTGGCCCGCCTCCATCGTCGCCGTCGGCGCCATGCGGCCGAGCCTGCCGCTCCGATTGGTCGAGAAGCTGGAGCTCTTTCTCTATCGCCGTTCCGCCGCCGTGGTCGCCTTGACCGACGCCTTCAAAAGGAACCTCACCGGGCGCGGTATCGACCCGGCCAAGATCACCGTCGTCATCAACGGCGTCGACACCTGGCGTTACGGACCGCGGGACCGCGACGCGGCCCTCGCCGGCGAGACCGGCCTCACGGACAAGTTCGTCGTCGGCTACGTCGGCACGCACGGCATGGCGCACGCGCTCACCAACGTGCTCGACACCGCCGAGCGGCTCCGCGACCGGCTCGACATCGCCTTCCTGCTCGCCGGCGGCGGCGCCGAGCGCGACCAGTTGATTTCGGATGCGAAACGGCGCGGTCTTAACAACGTCTTCTTCCTCGCGCGCCAACCGAAGGAACGCATGCCGGCGGTGTGGTCACTCTGTGACGTGGCGCTGGTGCATCTCAAGAACTCACCGGTGTTCGAGGACGTCATCCCGTCGAAGATGTTCGAGGCCATGGCCATGGGG
>JAYOXJ010000082.1:0-11904 GCA_038152725.1 Rhodospirillaceae bacterium | reverse complement strand
AGCTACGCCTCGGAAGCCGCCAACTTCGCCATGTTCATCGGCTCCTACGAGCAGATGAAGCTGATCGCCGAGCGCATCAGGAAGGCGGCGCAGGATTTGGGCGTGAAGCGCATCGTCGTCGGCGAGTGCGGCCATGCCTGGCGCGTCGCCTACAACTTCTGGAACACGCTCGCTGGCCCGTTCGATTTTCTCGATCCCAATTATCCTGTGCCGCAGCACATCTGCGAATACACCAAGGACCTGATCGATGCCGGCGTCGTCAAGTTCGACAAGTCGTTGAACGACCACATGACCATCACCTTCCACGACAGTTGCAACGTGTCGCGGGCGTCGCGCATGGGCGAGGCGCCCGGCGGCCAGTTCGAGTATCCGCGCGCGGTCATCAAGGCCTGCTGCAACAACTTCGTCGACATGGCCGACGATGCGACGCGCGAGAACACATATTGCTGCGGCGGTGGCGGCGGCTTGCTCACCGACGATCTGATGGAGCTTCGCGTCAAGGGCGCCAAGCCGCGCATGGAGGCGCTGAAACGCGTGGTGGAGGAGGGCGGTGTCACCCACATGGCCGCCATCTGCGCCATTTGCAAGACGCAGTTCGCCAAGGTGCTGCCCTACTACGGTTTCCGCATGGATCAGATTGTCAGCGTCCACCAGTTGGTCAGCAACGCCATCATCCTGGATGGCGCCGACGACGAAGACGACGACGAGAACGAAATTCAGGGCGCCGGCAAGGCGGCCGATGGAGGCAACGACGATGAATGAGATGACCGACGCCAGCAAACTCACCAACCGGCGCTTCAAAGATGGCGACAACAAGACGCCGCATCTCCGCGAGAAGATCTTCGAGGGTGACGAAAGCTACAAGTGCCCGACCTACGTGCACCGCACCCCGCCGTGCCAGGGCAGCTGCCCGTCCGGCCACGAGATCCGTGGTTGGCTCGCCATCGCGCGCGGCATGGACAAGCCGCCGGTCGAGGGTATGAGCTGGCAGGAATACGCCTTCCAGCGCATGACCGATGCCAACCCGTTCCCGTCGGTGATGGGCCGGGTCTGCCCGGCACCGTGCGAGGACGGCTGCAACCGCAACCAACTCGACGACTTCGTCGGCATCAACGCGGTCGAACAGTACGTCGGCGACTGGGCCATCGAGAACAAGCTGAAGCTCTCGGACGTCACCGCCGAGACCGGCAAGAAGATCGCCGTTATCGGCGGCGGTCCGGGCGGGCTCGCCGCCGCCTACAAGCTCCGCCGGTCCGGCCATGCCGTCACCGTGTTCGAGGCGCAGAAGCAGCTGGGCGGCATGATGGTCTACGGCATTCCCGGCTACCGCACGCCGCGCGACATGGTCGCCGCCGAAATCCAGCGCATCCTGGATACCGGCGTCGAGACCAAGATGGGCGTGCGCGTCGGCAAGGACATCTCGGTCGAGCAGTTGGAAGCCGACTACGACGCCATCCTCTGGGCGGTCGGCGCGCAGAAGGGCCGAGGCATTCCGGTCGAGGGCTGGGAAGGCACGCCGAACTGCATCACCGGCGTCGACTTCCTCGAAGCCTTCAACCAGGACCGCCTCAAGTTCGTCTACGAGAAGGTCGTCGTCGTCGGCGGCGGCGACACCTCCATCGACGTCGCCTCCGTCGCACGCCGCATCGGCCATATCGACAAGATCGCCGAAAAGGACATGCCGGAAGCCGTCATTCTCGGCCATACCGCGCACGACGTCGCCGGTTCGATCACCCGCCAGGGCGTGAAGGCGGTGCTGACCTCGCTGTACCCGCTGGAGAAAATGACGGCGGCGGAACGCGAGCGCGAGGACGCCATGCGCGAAGGCGTCGACATCAAGGGCGGCGTCATGCCGATTGAGGTGATCAAGGGGTCGGACGGCCGCGCCAAGGCGCTCAAGATGTGCCAGTGCGACATGCAGGGCATGAAGCCGGTTCCGCGCGAGGGGACGGAGTTCGAGATCGAGTGCGACCTGATCGTCTCGGCGATCGGCCAGATGGGCGATCTCGAGGGCTTCGAGAAGCTCGGCAACGAGCGCGGTTTCATGGACTGCGATGCCGTCTTCAAGGTCAAGGGCCACGACAAGCACTTCGCCTGCGGCGACATCGTGCGCCCGCACTTGCTGACCACCGCCATCGGCCAGGGCAACATCGCCGCCGATACTATCAACCACTTCCTCTCGGGTCACAGCGTCGACAAGCGGCCCAAGGTCGACGTGCACCACTTCAACCTGATGAACGAGCTGCGCAATCGCCACTTGGAGCCCGAGCAATACCAGCACACGCCGACGCGTGGCACTTCGGGGGCGAAGTTCGCCGTCCACAATTACGAAGACCGCGGCGCCACCCACATCATCGCACACGAGGAACTGTTCCTCGGTCACTTCGGCTTCGACGAACGTTCGCGCCGTCAGGAAATCCACATCGACGCCGAGCACGTGCTCGGCACCTTCGAGGAGCGCATCCGCGCGCTCACCGAAGAGGAGGCCCGCCACGAGGGCGAGCGCTGCATGAGCTGCGGCATCTGCTTCGAGTGCGACAACTGCGTCATCTTCTGCCCACAGGACGCCATTTTCCGGGTCAAGAAGGACCAGCGTGCGGTCGGCCGCTATGTCGATACCGATTACAACAAGTGCATCGGCTGCCATATCTGCAAGGATGTCTGCCCCACCGGCTACATCCAGATGGGCCTCGGCGAGTAACAGGGTTGCGGGGGCGACGCATGAGCCGGTTCGGCGTATTCCTGGCGTTGGCGGTGCTGCTTTCGGGCGGCGTTTCCGCTGGCGTCCAGGCAGCCGACTGGCGCACGCCGTTGCCCAAGGTGCCGGCCAAGGGCGAGACTTGCGTGCGCGACACCAAGTTCATGCGTTCGAACCACATGGAGCTTTTGCTGCACCAGCGCGACGACACCGTGCATCAGGGCGTGCGCCCGAAGAAGACCGCGCTCAACGAATGCCTGACCTGTCACGCCGTTCCCGGCGCCGACGGCAAGGCGGTCACCTACAAGGACCCGAAGCACTTCTGCCGCGCCTGTCACGACTACGCCGCGGTCAGTGTGGATTGCTTCACCTGCCACAACTCGGCCCCCGATCCGGCGGAGGTGGCGCGCAAATGAACGCTTTCAAGGCTCCTTCCTGCGAGACCGTGCCCGGCGCCGGACGCCGCCATTTCCTGAAAGGGCTGGCGGCGGCGGGGGCCTTGGCGCTGGCGCCGGGGGTGACGCTCTACAAGTTCGCCGAAGCGGCCGAGGGTGGCGGCGTGTCGGGGAAAGTGCGCTGGGGCATGCTGATCGATCTCTCGAAGTGCAAGGACGATTGCACCGCCTGCATCACGGCATGCTCGAAGGAAAACGGCTGGAGCGCCGCTCCCGGCTCGCGCACCGATCCGCAATGGATCCGCAAGGTGACGCTGACCCAGCCATCCACTGGCGCCACCAAGTCGATGCCGGTGATGTGCCAGCACTGCGCCGAACCACCTTGCGTCTATGTCTGCCCGACCGGTGCTTCGTTCAAGCGCGCCGACGGCATCGTCTTAGTCGACAAGCACATTTGTATCGGTTGCCGCTACTGCATGATGGCCTGCCCCTTCAAGGCGCGCTCCTTCGTCCACGAGGACGTCACTGGCCAGAAGCCGCACGCGCCGCGCGGCAAGGGTACGGTCGAAAGTTGCACGCTCTGCGTTCACCGGGTCGATGCCGGCCGCCAGCCGGCCTGTGTCGAGGCCTGCGCCACCGAGGGCGGCGGCGCCTTCCTGTTCGGCGATCTCAACGATCCGAAAAGCGCCATCGCCATCGAACTCAAGCGCTATGGTGCCACCGCGCTCCGCGCCGACCTGGGCGTCCAGCCCGGCGTCCAGTACCGGGGGCTGTGAGCATGGCGACGTTGCGATACAAGCCTTTCAGTCTCAGTTCGAAGCCGCTGGTCTGGGCCTTCGCCGTCGCCGCCGCGCTGGCCGTCATGGGCCTCGGCGCCGCCTACTACATGGAACACCACGGCCATGTCGTCACCGGCATGGATAACCATGTGGTCTGGGGCATGCCGCACGTCTTCGCCGTGTTCCTGATCGTCGCCGCGTCGGGCGCGCTTAACGTCGCCTCGATGGCGTCCGTCTTCGACCGCACGCACTATAAGCCCCTGGCGAGGCTGTCGGGCCTCATAGCCATGGCGCTCCTGATGGGGGGCTTGGCCGTTCTGGTGCTCGATCTCGGCCGGCCCGACCGCCTGATCGTCGCCATGACCACCTACAACTTCAAATCGATCTTCGCCTGGAACATCTTTCTCTATACCGGCTTGCTCGCCATTGCCGCCGTCTATCTCTGGACCATGATGGAGTGGCGCGCCAACCGCTTCGCCAAGATCGCCGGCATGGCCGCGTTCCTGTGGCGCCTCGCGCTCACCACCGGCACCGGCTTGATCTTCGGCTTCCTGGTGGCCAGGCCGGGCTACGACGCGGCGCTGCTCGCACCCTTGTTCATCGCCATGTCGTTCGCATTCGGCCTGGCGGTCTTCATCCTCGCCCTGGTCGGCCTCTACAAGGGCGACGCGCGGCCCTTGGGCGACGCCATCGTTCGCCGCATGGGCAGGCTCTTGGGCGTCTTCGTCGCCGCCGTCTCCTATTTCGTGCTGGTCTATCACCTGACCAACCTCTACGCGCCGGAGCATCACGGTTTCGAGCGCTACCTGCTGACCGACGGCGGCATCGTCACCGCGATGTTCTGGGTCGGGCAGGTCGCCATCGGCGCGGTGCTGCCGCTGATCCTCGTCTTCGGCGTGCCGGCGGAACGCCTGAGCCGTTGCCGTGTCATGGCGGCGTGCATGCTCGTCATCCTGGGCGGATTGGCCCAGCTTTATGTCATCATCATCGGCGGACAGTCCTACCCGATGGATCTGTTAGCCGGCTGGCAGGCGACAAGTTCCTTCTTCGACGGCGCCCGGTCGGTGTATCATGCGTCGCTGCCCGAGGTGATGCTCGGTGTCGGCGGTGCCGGTATCGCCGCCGTCATCGTGCTGGCCGGCGCCAAGGTGCTGGCGCTGATGCCGCAGACGCTCGCTGATAGCGACGCAACAAATTGATTTTAGAAGGTTTTTCGTCATGGACCGCGTTGAACATCCTTTCGCCCAGTACGTCCGACACCTAGGCCGCGGCAAGAACGTCGGCCGCTCATTGACGGAAGAAGAGGCCGAGACCGCCATGGACATGATCCTGGCCGGCGAAGTGCGGCCCGAACAGTTGGGTGCCTTCCTGATGCTGCTCCGGGTCAAGGAAGAGACGCCGGCCGAGGTCGCCGGTTTCGTTCGCTCGGTGCGCAAGCACTTCGATATCCCGAAGGACGCTCCCAAGGTCGACCTCGACTGGTCGTCCTATGCCGGCAAGCGCCGGCAGTTGCCGTGGTTCCTGCTCGCCGCGCTGGCGTTGGCGCAGTCGGGCGTCAGCGTCTTCATGCACGGCGCCGAGGGCCACACGCCGGGCCGGCTCTACACCCGCGACACGCTGGAAGCCTTGGGTCTTCCCGTCGCCTTGAGCTTCGCCGAGGCGGCGACGCAACTTCGCGCCAACAATTTCGCCTATCTGCCGCTGGCCTCGGTCAGCCCGAAGATGCACGAGATCATCGAGCTTCGCCCGATCCTAGGCCTGCGCTCCCCGGTGCATACCATCTCGCGCATGCTCAATCCATTCGACGCGCCCAACGTGATCCAGGGCATCTTCCATCCCGGCTACAACGCCATCCACCAGGGTGCCGCGCAGTTGCTCGGCTACAAGCGCATGGCGGTGTTCCGGGGCGAGGGCGGCGAGATCGAACGCCGGCCGACCAAGCCCTTGGACGTCTGGACCGTCACCGACGGCGAGATGGACAAGATCGAGTGGCCGGCGCTGTTGCCCGAGCCGATGCAGCCGACCGACGAGGAGATGGATATCAATCGCCTCGTCGCGGTGTGGCGCGGCGAAGACGAAAACCGCTACGCCACCGCCGCCATCACCGGCACGCTGGCGCTCTGTCTCGACCTCATGGGCCGCGCCAAGAGCCAGGCCGACGCCCAGGCGCAGGCGGAAGCGATGTGGTCGGCGCGCAACCGCGAGCGGCTGGCGGCTTAAGGGCCGCTTGGGGGGATGCGGTGAACGGCGTCCTCATCTCGGCGTTGCACAAGTCGTCCGGCAAGACGACGCTGACCATTGGTGTATCAGCTGCGCTCCGTCTGCGCGGGCTTCGCGTCCAGACCTTCAAGAAGGGCCCCGACTACATCGATCCGATGTGGCTCTCGCTAGCCGCCGGCCGGCCCTGCCGCAATTTAGACTTCCACACCATGAGCGCCGACGAGCTCAAGACCTATTATCTGGATCACGGCGAGGACGCCGAGCTCAGCGTCGTTGAGGGCAACAAGGGCCTCTACGACGGCATCGATCTCACCGGTGCCGATTCCAACGCCGAGCTCGCCAAGCTGTTGTCGGTGCCGGTGGTGCTGGTCATCGACACGCGCGGCATGACGCGCGGCATCGCGCCGGTGATCCAGGGTTACACCGCCTTCGATCGCAAAGTTTCCATTGCCGGCGTGATCCTCAACCAGGTCGGCGGGCCGCGTCACGAAAGCAAACTCCGCGCGGCGTTAGAGCACTACACCGACGTGCCAGTGATCGGCGCCATCGGCCGCCATCCCGAACTCGCCATCAAGGAGCGGCATTTGGGCCTGGTGCCCGCCAACGAAGCCGGCGAGGGCGCCGACTTGGTGGCGCGTGCTGCCCGCGTCATCGAGACCGGCGTCGATATCGGCCACCTCGGCGTCATCGCCTGCATGGCGGAGGAGCCGGTCGGTCTCCGCTCCGTGCCCACGGCACCGCCCCGGCCCGACCTCCGCATCGCGGTCGCCAGGGATGCGGCCTTCGGCTTCTACTATCCGGACGACCTGGAGGCGATGGTGCGCCTGGGCGCCGAGATCGTGCCGTTCGATGCGCTCGCGGATGCGGCTTTGCCCGATTGCGACGGGCTGTTCATCGGCGGCGGCTTTCCCGAGACCCAGGCCGAGGGCCTGGAAGCCAACCGTGCGCTTCGCGCCGACATCCGTTCGAAACTGGCGGCCGGCCTCCCGGCCTACGCGGAATGCGGCGGTTTGATGTATCTGTCGCGTTCGCTCACCTGGCAGGGCCGGCGTCACGAGATGGTCGGCACCGTGCCCGGCGACAGCGTCATGCACAAGTCGCCGGTCGGGCGCGGCTACGTGCGCCTAGAACATACCGGGCTATCGCCCTGGCCTGAGTCCAAGGCCGGCGGCGAGGTCCGCGTGCACGAATTCCACTATGCGTCCCTGGACGGGCTGCCGGCCAATTCGGATTTCGCCTACGCGGTGAAGCGCGGCCACGGCATCGACGGCCGTCACGACGGCCTCATCGTCGGCAATTTGCTTGCCACCTTCTCGCACCACCGCTCGATCGGCGGCTACGACTGGGTCGGGCGGTTCCTAGGTTTCGTGCGGGACGTGAAGTCCGGCGCTATTCCGCGGCGCGGGCGCGCGCGCTAGCGTCGTGAAACCAAGCGAAGGCGGCGCGGGCGAGCGCTTCGGTGGCGTCGATGTAGCCCGGCCCCATCAGCACGATCGGGATTTCCGTACAACCCAAGACGATCGCCGGCGCGCCTTGCTTGCGGAGCGTTTCCGCCGCCGCTTCCAGCTTCTCGCGGCCGCCGTCGAGATCGCCGGCCTTGATCCGGGCGATGCCCCCCATCACCAGTTCGGCCTGGGTCTTCGCGTCAGTCGAGATCGGCTGGTAGCCCAGCTTCTCGAAGCGGCCCTGGTAGACACCGGCGGTCAGCGTGCCGGTGGTCGCCAGCAGACCGACCGGGCCGGACGCGATTCCCTTGGCTTTGAGTGCGTCGGCGGCGGCATCGACGATGTGCAGCACAGGGATGCCGAGCCCGTTGGCGAGGCTGTCATGCCAATAGTGCGCGGTGTTGCAGGGGATAGCGATGCACTGGGCGCCGGCGGTCTTCAGGGTTTCCGCGCCACGGCGCATCCATTCGAGCGGTTCGTCGCTGCCGGCCAGGATGCATTCGGTGCGGTCCGGCACCTGCGGCACGGAATGCACCAGCACCGGCACGTGGTCCTGGTCGCAGGCGGCCGGCGTGACGCGGATCAGCTTTTCCATGAAGTCGACGGTGGCGAGCGGTCCCATACCGCCCAGAATACCGAGGGTCGGGGTCATGACTGGTTCTCCCGTTGCTCGGCGGAGCTTACTGGCTGTGCGCGGTCATGGCCAGTTCGCGGTTGGCCTCGAACCAGTCGATTGCAGCCTCCAGGCCTTCGGCGAGCGAAACGTTGGCCTCGAAGCCGAGTGCCTCTTTCAGGCGCGTGGTGTCGCAGTTGCGCCGCGGCTGGCCGGTCAGGTCGGTCGGCTGGAACTGCGGCGTGATCTTGATGCCGCGCCGGCGGCCGACGATATCGGCGATCAGCGTCGCCGCATCGCCGATGGTGACCTCGTCGTCGGCGCCGATGTTGAGCGCCTCGGCAACCGCATGGCGCGCCGTCACCTCGATCAGGCCACGGGCGAAAGCGTCGACGTAGAGGAACGACCGGCTCGCCTTTCCGTCGCCCCAAACGGGGAGCTTGCCGTCGGTCGCCTCGAACGCCTTCAGGATCAGCGCCGGCAGCACGTGCGAGCTTTCCGGGTTGTAGTTGTCGCGCGGGCCGTAGCAATTGTAGGGCCGGGCGATGGCGACCTCGAGGCCGCGCTCCTCCATGTAGCAGGCGGCGAGAAATTCCTCCATGCGCTTGGCCCAGCCGTAGCCGGCGTTGGTCGGTTCCGGCCAATCGACGAAACCTTCGCTTTCGGGTGTCGGCACGGCGCAGTAGCGCGGATAGATGCAGGCCGAACTGGTCACCAGCAGGCGCTCGCAGCCGGTCTCGACGGTGGCGTCGATAACGTTGAGGAAAACCCGCATGTTGGCCTGGAACACGCTCGCTGGATGGGCCGCGTTGTAGCTGATGCCGCCGACGGAAGCGGCGAGATTGAGTACCACGGAAGCGCCGTCGATGGCGCCGCGGGATTCGGCTCGCGACGCGAGATCGGCTTGGCGGCGCTCGACGGCATCGCCGAGATGCCTGATGAACGGCGGGTCGGCGCGGCGGCTCGGCACGATCGGCCGGGCGCCGAGCGCCAGTAACTGCTCGACCACGTGGCTGCCGATGAAACCGCCGCCGCCGGTGACGCAGACCCGGCGCCCGGCGAAATAGACGCGAGTCGCGGGGTCGAAATCCTCGGGTCCTACGGGGCTCCGATAGGCCGTCATCACGGTTCCTTTCCAGCCACCGGCATCGTCGCCGGCCGATGCCTCCATCCAAGACCGGATTGCTCCGCCGATCAAGTCCGCGCTCTCGCCCCGGTCCGGGTGATCGCACCTTTACCATGGGAACGTGCCCGGTCTATGCTGCCGCTGGTACTGGGAGGCAGAATGGACCAAAACGCCGATAAATCGGCCGATCTAGAAGCCCAATCGCGCGAAATGGCCGAAAAGATGTCGAAGGCCATGGCCGATTACGCCGATCGTTCGCAGCGCATCGTCAATGCCTTCTACGAGCGCCAGGCCAAGGACGGCGGCTTCCAGATGCCCGACCCCGTGGTCATCTCCAAGGCCTTCATGGAGGTCGGCGCCAAGCTGATGGCCGATCCGGCCAAGTTGATGGAGGCCCAGGCCGAGCTTTGGCAGGGCTACGCCAAGATTTTCGAGGCGGCGTCGAAGCGATTCGCCGGCGAAGCGGCCGAACCGGTGGTCAAGCCCGCCGGCGACGACAAACGCTTCAAGGATGAGGCCTGGGAGGAACACGCCCTCTACGACACCATCAAGCAGTCGTACCTGCTGACGTCCGATTGGATGCAGCGCATGGTCCAGGGCGTCGACGGCCTCGATGCCAAGACCCGCGACAAGGCGTCGTTCTATACTCGCCAGTTCGTCGATGCCCTGGCGCCGACCAATTTCGTCGCCACCAATCCGAAGGTGCTGCAGAAGACCATCGATTCCAACGGCGACAACCTGGTCAAGGGTCTCGACAACCTGCTCCGCGACCTTGAGGCCGGCGAGGGCCAGCTCCGCATCTCCATGACCGACGCCGACGCCTTCAAGCTGGGCGAGAACGTCGCCACGACGCCGGGCAAGGTGGTCTATCAGAACGACCTGATGCAGATGATCCAGTATGCGCCGGCGACAGAGAATGTGGCGAAGACGCCGCTCCTGATCGTGCCGCCCTGGATCAACAAGTTCTACATCCTCGATCTGCAGCCCAAGAACTCGTTCATCAAATGGGCTGTCGACCAGGGCCATACGGTGTTCGTCATCTCCTGGGTCAACCCGGACGAGAGCCTGTCCCACAAGCGTTTCGACGACTACATGCTGGAAGGGCCACTCGCCGCTATCGACGCCATCGCCGCGATGACCGGCGAGAAACAGGTCAACCTGATCGGCTATTGCATCGGCGGCACGCTGAGCGCCGCAGCGCTCGCCTACATGGCGGCCAAGGGCGACAAGCGGGTCAAGTCGGCGACCTTCTTCACCACCATGGTCGATTTCGCCGAGCCCGGCGAACTCGGCGTCTTCATTGACGACGAACAGCTCGACAACCTCGAACAATACATGGCCAAGACCGGCTATCTCGACGGCAAGCACATGTCGCAGGTGTTCAACATGATGCGCGACAACGACCTGATCTGGTCGTTCGTCATCAACAACTATCTCATGGGTCGCGAGCCCATGGCCTTCGACCTCTTGTATTGGAATGCCGACAACACCCGCATGCCGGCGATGATGCACGCGCTCTATCTCCGCGAGATGTATCTCAAGAACAAGCTGGTGGAACCCGGCGGCATCACGCTCGACGGCGTTCCGCTCGATCTCTCCAAGATCGCGGTGCCGGCCTACATCGTCTCGACAAAGGACGACCACATCGCGCCCTGGAAGTCCACCTTCGCCGCGACGCGGCTCTATGGCGGCAAGACCCGCTTCGTGCTGTCGGTGTCGGGCCACATCGCCGGCATCGTCAATCCGCCGGCGGCCAAGAAATACTGCTACTGGACCAACGCCAAGCTGCCGGCCGATCCGGACGCCTGGTTCGAGACCGCGACGCGTCACGAGGGTTCGTGGTGGGACGACTGGCAGAAGTGGGTCGCGAAGCAGGCCGGCGGCGAAGTCCCGGCGCGCGAACCCGGCTGCGGCAAGGCCGCGCCCATCGAGGACGCGCCCGGTTCTTACGTGAAGGTCCGCCTCAGTTGAGCGCCAATACCGAAGCCAAGGGGACGCCGACGGCCGAGCCCGCGCATCTCGACGAGGCCCAGGTCTACGATCACCTGGAATTGCTCTCGGAGATGGGGCAGGACTTCGCCTCGACGCGCGATATCAATGCGTCGCTGATGCGCGCCGTCGACCACATCACCAAATACATCGGCGCCGAGGGCGGCGCCTTGTTCATGCTCGAGGACGAGGGCCGCCAGCTGGTCTGCCGCGCCTGCGTTGGCGCCGCCGAGATCACCGGCCTAGCCGTGCCGGCCGACCAGGGTATCGTCGGTCGTTCGGTCAGCGACAACCGCTCCGAAATCATCCGCGACGCCCAGAACGACCCGCGCTTTTACAAGGGCGTCGACGAGGAGACCGGCTTTACCACGCTCTCCATCCTGTGCGCGCCGATGAGCGTCAAGGGCGAGCGCATCGGTGCCATCGAACTGATCAACAAGAAATCCAAGGACGGCCTGTTCGACGACCAGGACCTGCACTTGCTCTCCGCCATGGCGTCGTCGGCGGCGCTCGCCATTCTCAACGCGCGCATGGCGGAAGCGCTGGTCGAGCAGGAACGTCTCGCGCGCGAGCTGGAACTGGCCGCCGAGATTCAGCGCTCCCTGCTTCCCGAAGAGCCCGGCGAGGGCTATCCCATCG
>JAYOXJ010000081.1:0-11990 GCA_038152725.1 Rhodospirillaceae bacterium | reverse complement strand
GTTCCTGACCGAGACGCGCGGCACCGGCGTGATGAGCCGCATCTTCCACGGCTATGCGCCGCATCTGGGTCCGATCCCGGGCCGGCGCAACGGCGTCCTGATTTCCAACGCCGCCGGGCGCTCCGTCGCCTATGGTTTGGCCGGGCTCGAGGGCAGGGGGCCGCTATTTATCGGTTCCGGCGTCGACGTCTACGAGGGTATGATCATCGGCGAGCACAGCCGCGGCAACGATCTCGAGGTCAACCCGATGAAGGCGAAGCAGCTGACCAACTTCCGCGCCGCCGGCCACGAAGAACAAATCCGCCTGACGCCGCCGAGGCGCATGTCGCTGGAACAGGCCATCGCCTACATCCAGGACGACGAGCTTGTCGAGGTCACGCCGAAGCACGTGCGGCTGCGCAAGCTGCATCTCGATCCGCACGAGCGCAAGCGCGCCCAGCGCCTGGCCGAAGCCGGCTGAGCGGGCGCATGGCGGGCGGCGCCAGCGACGGACTTGCCGCGGCCGAGCGCGTCGAGGTTCGCGCCGGCGGCTTCTGGCGATTGTTCCCCGCCGGCATGCGCCGGCGCTGGTGGCTGTTCCGCTTCTTCGACCGCGCCGCGCGCAACCGCATGATCCTGCGTCCGCGCCAGGGCCTGCTTGCGGTCCGCATGGACGGCATCGGCGACATGGTGCTGTTCAGGAATTCCCTCGACGACTACGCCGAGGCCTTCGGCATCCCGCATAGCCAGATCACCGTGCTCGGCTGCAAGAGCTGGGCGATGGTGGCGCCCGAACTGTTCGCCGGCTACCGCGTCGTCCCCATCGACGAGCACCGCTACGCCAAGAACCTCTTCTACCGCGTCTGGATCAATCAGAAGGTGCGCCGTCTCAACGTCGCCGTCACCGTGGTCGACGCCTATTTCCGCCGCGCCATGATGGCCGACTCGCTCGCGCGTGTCGCCGGTGCGCCCAAGACCATCGTCACGCTGCCCTACATCAATGGCGCCACGCGCGCCGAGTACACCTGGTTCCTGAGCCAGGCCAGCGACGTCATCGACACCGGCCCCTATCCGCGCCACGAGATCGAGCGCCACGCCGCCTTCACCGCGCACTTGCTCGGCGTGCCGCCCGAGCCGCGTGCCCCCAAGCTCAACTGGCGCAGCATGTCGCCGCCGGTCGCCACCGACAAACCCTATGCCGTTCTCAATCCGGGTTCCAACGAATACGGCCGGCGCTGGCCGCTCGCGGATTACATCGCGCTGGCGAGAAAGCTCAACGACAAGGGCCTTCGCGTCGTCTTCGCCGGCAAGGCCGACGAGCGCGGCCCCGCTGCCGGGATGATTGCGGAGGCCGCCGACGGCGACGCCATCGTCGACTTGACCGGCCGCACCGATCTTCGCCAGCTGTTCGACCTGATGAAGTACGCGCGCCTCGTCGTCTCCAACGACACCGGCCCGGCGCATGTCGCCATCGGCTTGGGCGCGCCGACGGTGGTGATCGTCGGCGGCGGGCACTTCGGCTGCTTCGTGCCCTACCCCGAGAGCGCCAGGCCCGAAACCGCGCGCTTCGTCTACGAGCGCATGGAGTGCTATCACTGCTTCTGGCGCTGCCACAAGCGCACCGACGAGACCGCGTCGTTCCCCTGCGTCGCCGCCGTCTCGATCGACAAGGTCACGCTTGCCTGCGACGAATTGCTGGCGCTCGATTACGTCCATCCCGACGAGGCCGACGAGGAAGACGAAGAATGAAGGATTGGCGCAGCGCGGCGGCCGTCTACACCGAGCCCCGGGTGCTGGCCTTCCTGTTCCTCGGTTTCTCGTCGGGCCTGCCGTTCGGCGTCGTCGCCGAACCGCTGACCGCCTGGCTCGCCGAGACCGGCGTCACCAAGACGGCCATCGGCCTCTTCGCGCTGGTCAGCCTGCCCTATTCGCTAAAGTTCGTCTGGGCGCCCTTGATGGACCATCTGCCCTTGCCGGTACTCTCGAAGATGTTCGGGCGGCGGCGCGGCTGGGCGCTGGTGACGCAGGTGCTTTTGTTCGTCGCCATCCTAGGCCTCGGCCAGACCGACCCGAAGACCGATCTCTGGTGGACGGCGTTCCTCGCGCTCCTGGTCACCTTCGCCTCGGCCAGCCAGGACATCGTCGTCGATGCCTACCGGGTCGAGGTGCTGGACGAGGATCGCCTCGCCGCTGGTGCGGCCACCGCCACCTTCGGCTGGCGCCTGGGCCAGGTCGGCTCCGGCGCGGCCGGGCTGATCCTCGCCGACATCTTCCCCTGGGCTTGGGTCTATGCCGGCATGGCGGCGATGGTGCTGGTCGGCATTATCGCGATCCTGATGAACCCCGAACCGAATACCGACGCACCGGCGCCCTCGCACGATCTCAAGACCTGGGTCGACGATGCCGTCATCGGTCCGTTCCGCGATTTCGTCACGCGGCCGGGCTGGATCGCCGTCGTGCTGTTCGTGCTGCTCTACAAGTTCGGCGACGCGGTGTTGTCGGTGATGAAGATTCCGTTCTTCCTCGACGTCGGCTTCACCAAGACCGAGATCGCCGAGATCGCCAAGCTGTTCGGCTTCAACGCCATCATCGTCGGCGGATTGCTCGGTGGGCTGTTGCTGGCGCGCACCGGCATCCTCACCGGCTTGATGGTCTGCGGCGTGCTGATGGCGGCATCGAACCTGATCTTCGTGGTGCAGGCCTGGGCCGGCCACGATCTCTTCTGGCTGACCGTGACCATCGCGGTCGAGAACGTCACCACCGGCATGGGCACCACAGCCTTCGTCGCCTATTTGTCCAGCCTCTGCCACGCCGCCTACACGGCGACGCAGTACGCGCTGCTCACGTCCCTGATGGCGCTTTCCCGCACCGTGATGTCGTCGGGCGCCGGCTGGCTCGCGGACAAGGTGGATTGGGTGACGTTCTTCGTGCTGACAACGGTCGCCGCCCTTCCCGGGCTTTTGGTGCTGGCCTGGCTGATGCGCGAAGCTGTGCGCGAACGCCGCAAGTCGTGATACTGTCGAGCGTTCGACAACGGAAAAACATCGGCAGCCAATGACCGCCAGCACCGAACAGCAGCCAACGGACGGTAGCGATCCGGAAAAAGATGCGCCGTTGCTCGACGACATCCGTCTTCTCGGCCGCCTGTTGGGCGACGTCGTTCAGGCCCAGGATGGCGAAGCGATTTTCGATATCGTCGAGAGCATCCGTCAGATATCGATCCGGTTTCACCGCGACGAGGACGACGCGGCCAAGGCGGAACTGGAAGCCACCCTCGCCAGGCTCGACCCGGCCCAGGCGGTCTCGGTCATTCGCGCGTTCAGCTATTTCTCCCACCTCGCCAACATCGCCGAGGACCAGCATCATATCCGCCGCACGCGCAGCCACGACCTTGCCGGCTCGCCGCCGCGCCCGGGTACGCTGGCCAGAGTGATCTCAAACGCCATCGAGGCGGGGTATTCGGCCGGCGACCTGAGGTCTTTCTTCAACGACGCCTACATCGCGCCGGTGCTGACCGCGCACCCGACCGAGGTGCGGCGCAAGAGCACGATGCTGCGCGAAATCCGCATCGCCGAACTGCTGGCGCGGCGTGAGGCCGGACCCTGGACCCCGGACGAACTCGCCGACATCGACGAGAAAATGGTCCGCAACGTTCTGGTGCTGTGGCAGACCAACCAGCTGCGCCAGACGCGCCTGGACGTGCTCGACGAAGTGACCAACGGCATGTCCTATTTCGAATACACTTTCTTCCAGGAACTGCCGCGCCTCTACGCCAAGCTCAAGGACAGGCTCGCGGCGCTGGATCCGGAAACGGCGGACCGGCCACTGCTTCCGTTCCTCAAGATCGGCAGCTGGATCGGCGGCGACCGGGACGGCAACCCGTTCGTCACGGCCGACGCTCTTAAGGAAACCCTGCGCCGGCAAAGCGCCAGGGCCGTCGCCTTTTATCTGGAACAGATCGACCAGTTGGGACATGAGCTCCCGATATCGACGCGGGTCGTCGAGGTGTCCCGCGAACTGCTCGATTTCGCCGCCCGTTCGCCGGACCCGTCGCCGCACCGCCGGATCGAGCCCTATCGGCTGGCGCTGTCGCTGGTTTACGCCAGGCTGGCCGCCACCCAGATGACGCTGAACGGCGAACGGCCGACGCCGGACCCGGGAGTTGGATACGGTGCGGCCGCTGGTGTCGCCGCATCACGCCTACAGCGAGGAGACGGCCAAGGAACTGGCGATCTTCGATCAGGCCCGCCGCGTGCGCGAGACCTACGGCAAAGGGTGCATCGCGCATGCCATCGTCTCGAACTCGCGAAACCCGTCGGACCTGCTCGGCCTCATGGTGCTGTTGAAGGAGGCGGGCATCGTCACGGCCCGGCCTGGCGACGGCGTCAACATCGTTCCCCTGTTCGAGACCATCGACGATCTCAGGCGCTGCGTCGAGGTCATGGACCGCCTGCTGGGCGTGCCGCGCTACCGGCGGCTGGTCGACGGTCTCGGCGGCATCCAGGAAATCATGCTCGGCTATTCCGACAGCAACAAGGACGGCGGCTACGTGACGTCGGGCTGGGAACTCTACAAGGCCGAGGTCGGCCTGGTCGCGCTGGCGAAACGCCACGGCATCCGGCTGCGTCTGTTCCAAGGCCGCGGCGGCACCGTCGGGCGCGGCGGCGGGCCGAGCTACGACGCGATTCTCGCGCAGCCGCCCGGCGCGGTGAACGGGCAGATCCGCCTGACCGAACAGGGCGAGATCATTTCCAGCAAATACACCAACCCGGAAGTCGGCCGCCGCAACCTGGAAGTCCGCGTCGCCGCCACGCTGGAGGCGTCGCTGACCCATCCCAGCCAAGACGCCGTGCCGGCCCCGTTCACGGAAGCCATGGAACAGCTCTCGGCGCTGGCGTTTCGCGCCTACCGCACCTTGGTTTTCGAAACGCCGGGTTTCGAGGACTACTTTCGCGCCGCCACGGTGATCGACGAAATATCGACCCTGAACATCGGCTCGCGCCCGGCGTCGCGCAGGAAGCGGGGCAGCCTCAAGGACCTGCGCGCCATCCCCTGGGTCTTCAGCTGGTCGCAGTGCCGGATCATGCTGCCCGGCTGGTACGGTCTCGGCTCGGCGGTGACGGCCTGGCTCGCCGAACATCCGAACGACGGCCTGCCGCGGCTCCGCGCCATTAACGCCGAATGGCCGTTCTTCCGCACGCTGCTCTCCAACATGGACATGGTGCTGGCGAAGACCAACATGGGGATCGCCGGGCGCTACGCCGCCCTGGTCGAGGACGCGGACCTTCGCGCCACCATTTTCGCCCGCATCGCGGTGGAGCGCGCCGCCACCATAAGGGCGCTCCTGGAGATCACCGAGAACGACGAATTGCTGGCCGCGAACCCGCTGCTCGCGCGCTCGATCCAGAACCGTTTTCCCTATCTCGACCCCTTGAACCATTTGCAGGTCGAACTGCTGAAGGCGCACCGCGCCCGGTCCGACGATCCGAAAGTGCTGCGCGGCCTGCAACTTACCATCAACGGGATTTCGGCCGGCCTGCGAAACAGCGGCTGAGCCCGAGGGTTTGTGTACTCGGCGTTTCCGTCCGGCGCCCGGACCGGGCTGCCCATCCGGTAAACTACCCCTGGCGATTTCCGCGCGGGTCCGATAATAAAAGCGAAGGCTTGGGAGTGAGCCTTGAGGGGTAAGCCTGGGGGGAACGATCCGAAGGAGCCGTACCCATGAACATCGATCAGATACCGGTCGGGGAAAACCCGCCCTACGACGTCAACGTCATCATCGAGATTCCCTTGGGCGGCAATCCGGTGAAGTACGAGCTCGACAAGAAATCGGGCGCCATGTACGTCGACCGCTTCCTGCACACGGCGATGTACTATCCCTGCAATTACGGCTTCGTCCCGCACACGCTTTCCGAAGACGGCGACCCGACCGACGCCGCCGTGTTGGGCCAGATCCCAGTGATCCCCGGCGTCATCATCCGCTCGCGCCCCATCGGCGTGCTGGTGATGGAGGACGAGAGCGGCATCGACGAGAAGATCCTCTGCGTGCCGGTCGACAAGCTGCACCCCTATTACGGCGACATCGGCTCCTATCGCGACATCCGCCCGATCCAGCTCGAGCAGATCCAGCACTTCTTCGAGCACTACAAGGATTTGGAGAAGGGCAAGTGGGTCAAGGTGCAGCGTTGGGGCGAGGCCGAGGAGGCGATGGACCTGATCCGCCAGGCCATGGACCGGGCCGAGGCCAAGGCCAAGGCCGAAGAGGAAAAGCAGGCCAAGGATTTCGGCTACGACCTCAAGGGCGGCTGACGGGATCCGCCACGGCGGCCATGCGCACTCCATGATGTATTAAACATCATAAGTGCTCATTGAAACATCAATATGAATGGTATATATAGCTGAGCCGATGGTTTAATCGGTTCAGTGAGTATTCCCGCATGATCACTTCCGGCCAGATGCGCGCGGCGCGCGCGCTGCTCGGCATCGACCAGCGCCGGCTCGCGGCGATCGCCGGGTTGTCGCTACCGACCATCCAGCGCATGGAGGGGTCCGACGGCGTCGTGCGCGGCAATGTCGATTCGCTGATGAAGCTGATCGACGGTCTCGACGCCGCCGGCATCGAACTGATCGGCGAGGGCAGCCAGAGCCTCGCCGGCGGACGCGGCATCCGCCTCAAGCCGCAAACGCAAAGCCAGACTGCCGAAACCACTGCCACCGGAATTTCCACGGAGTGATCCCAACCCGCGACGGCGACCGCCGACCCATCGTTGACGATCCCGCCGCAGACAATTCGCAGATGCGGCCCGAAAATGAATGTGACGACCCGCTACCCAGGTGAGGCGCCCAGCTTCCGGGAGCTTTACACACCGAAGATCGTGACCGTTTGGCGCGAAGGCTACGGGCTTTCGCAATTCCGCGCCGACGCCGTCGCCGGGCTCACCGTCGCCGTCGTCGCACTGCCGCTTTCCATGGCCATCGCCATCGCGTCCGGCGCCTCGCCGGCGCAAGGCCTCTATACCGCCATTGTCGGCGGCTTTCTGGTTTCGCTGTTCGGCGGTTCGCGCTTCCAGATCGGCGGGCCGGCCGGTGCCTTCATCGTTTTGGTCGCCGCCACCGTCCAGCTCCACGGCATGGACGGCCTGATCCTGGCGACCTTCATTTCCGGCCTGATGCTGGCCGCCGCCGGCTGGCTCCGCCTCGGCACTTTCATCAAGTTCATCCCGTTCCCGGTGACGGTGGGCTTCACCGCCGGCATCGCCGTGATCATCTTCGCCAGCCAGATCAAGGAACTGCTCGGCCTCACTTTGGCGCACGAGCCGGGCCGGCTCGTGGAGAAGATTCCGGCACTCTGGCATGCCGGCCCGACGCTGACGCCGGCCGCCGTGGCAATCTCGCTCGGCACCGTCGCGATGATCGTCGCACTGCGGCGGCTCCGCCCGCATTGGCCGGGGATGCTGATCGCGTTGGGATTGGCCGCGCTCGCCACCGCGCTGCTGCATCTCCCGGTCGAGACCATCCAGTCGCGCTTCGGCGGCGTGCCCTCGGCGCTGCCGCTGCCGCGCTTGCCCGATATCACCACCGCAAAAGTTGCCGAGGTCTTGCCGGCGGCGGTGTCGTTCACGCTGCTCGGCGCCATCGAGCCGCTGCTGTCCGCCGTCGTCGCCGACGGCATGACCGGGCGCCGGCATCGCTCCAACTGCGAGCTGGTGGCACAGGGCATCGCCAACGTCGGCTCGGCGCTGTTCGGCGGCTTCTGCGTCACCGGCACCATCGCACGCACCGCGACCAACGTGCGCACCGGTGCGGTCGGGCCGGTCTCGGGCATGCTGCACGCGGCGTTCCTGCTGGCGTTCATGATGATCGCGGCACCGCGCGCAGGCTACATCCCGCTCGCCGCGCTCGCCGGCGTGCTCGTCGTCGTCGCCTGGTTCATGATCGAGAAGCCGGCCATCGCCATCCTGCTGCGGTCGGGCTGGGGCGAGGCGACGGTGCTCGGTACAACCTTCCTGCTCACCATCCTGCGCGACCTGACCGAGGCCATCGTGGTCGGCTTCGCGCTCGGTTCGGTGCTGTTCATCCAGCGCATGGGCCGCGCCACCGCCATCGAGATGCCCTTCGTCGGCCGCGACTAGGCCGACGACGCGCACCCGCGCGACACCTACGACGAGGCTGCGGCGGCCGACCCCAACGTCGTTGTCTACCGAATCACCGGCGCGCTGTTTTTCGGCGCCACCGCCTCGATCGGCTCCGTGCTCGACCGCATCCAGCAGAACCACAAGGCGCTGGTCGTCGACTTCGCCGCCGTGCCGTTCCTCGACTCGACCGGCGCCAACATGATCGAGGGCCTCGCCCACAAGGCCGAGAAGCAGGGCGTGGCGCTGTGGCTGACGGGTGCCAGCCGCGACATCCGCCGGGCCTTTCTGACGCATGGCCTTAAGAAGCCGCTGGCACACTATGCCGGCACCATCGAGGAAGCCTTGGCGAAAATTCGGCACGGCCACGACTCGGACGCCATCGCCACCGACTGACACTCGGTCGCGGCAGCGGCGGTTCGGTGCTATCTTGCGGACATGGAAGTGATTCGCGCCGACATCACCACGCTCGACGTCGATGCCATCGTCAACGCCGCCAACGAATCACTGCTCGGCGGCGGCGGCGTCGACGGCGCCATCCATCGCGCCGCCGGACCGGAACTGTTGGCGCATTGCCGCAATCTCAAGGGCTGCCCGACCGGCGAGGCGCGCATCACGCCGGGCTTCGACTTGAAGGCGCGTTTCGTCATCCACACGGTCGGGCCTGTGTGGCAGGGTGGCGGTGCGGGCGAGGGCGAACTGCTGGCGTCGTGTTACCGAAACTCTCTGGCGCTGGCGCGCGACAATGGCGTGACGTCGATCGCCTTCCCGGCGATCTCGACCGGCGTCTACCGCTTTCCGCCGGACCGTGCCGCCGCCATTGCGGTGGCCACGGTCAAAGCCGAACAGGCCGAACCCGGCGCTCCGGCGCGCGTCATCTTCTGTTGCTTCGACGAGACCGCCGTCGCGTGCTACCGCGCGGCCATGACCGATCCGAGTTAGCCGTCGCGGCTGCCGCGCGCGTGCGCCTCGATCTCCGGCGGGATCACCGACCAGCCGACACGCGATTGCGTCCAGCTTTGGTGGCCGGGCGCGACCAGGCTCGGATCGTCGAGCGCGCCGGCCTTCACATATATAGTGTCGGGGTGCGCCGGCGACGCGGTGTAGAGCGGCGAGCCGCAGTCACCGCAGAACCAACGCGTCAGCTCGTTGCCGCTGTCGGCGGTCTTGGCGAAGCCCTTCGGCTTGCCCTTGGTGATACGGAAGTCGGCGAGCTTCACCGCGACGCTGACGTTGAAAGCGCTGCCGGTGACGCGCCGGCAGTCGGCGCAGTGGCAGTAGCCGCCCGGCCCCGGCTTTGCCGTGGTCTCGAACCTGACACCGCCGCAGAGGCAGCCGCCCGTATGTGTCTCGCTCATCGCCGCAATTCCTTTCTTCCGCCGGCGCATTGTAAGGCCTGCCACGGCGATGCCGCATTCGGTTTTTATTGTTTGTTGAACATTTCAGGATAAACCGGGGCCCATGAACCTGCTTCGCGCCATCACCACGGTCGGCGGCTATACCATGCTGAGCCGCGTCTTCGGTTTCGCGCGCGATATCCTGATCGCCGCCGCGCTCGGCGCCGGTGCCGTCGCCGATTGCTTCTTCGTCGCCTTCCGCTTTCCCAACCTGTTCCGCCGCCTGTTCGCCGAGGGCGCCTTCGCCGCCGCCTTCGTGCCGCTGTTCTCGGGCGAGCTGGAGAAAAAGGGGAAGGATGCCGCCAAGGCCTTCGCCGAGGATGCCTTCGCCGTGCTCGCGCTGATCCTGGTGGTCTTCGTCGCGGTCATGGAAATCGCCATGCCGTTCGCCATGTGGGTGCTGGCGCCCGGCTTCGATGCGGTTCCTGGCAAGATGGCGATGGCGACAGAGCTTTCGCGCATCGCCTTTCCGTATCTCCTATTCATCTCGCTGGTGTCGTTGCAGTCGGGGGTATTGAATTCGCTGGGTAAGTTCGCCGCCGCCGCCGCCGCACCGGTGCTGTTGAACCTGACGCTGATCGCGGCACTGCTGGTTTTCGCTCGGGGTGGCGAGGGCTGGGCGGGGGAGGCCATGGCCGGCCGCGTGCTCGCCTGGGGCGTCTTCGCCGCCGGCATCATCCAATTCCTGTGGCTGGCGCATCATTGCCGCAAGGAAGGCATGCCGATCGGGCTCCGCCGTCCGAAACTGACGCCCGAGGTCAGGCTCTTGGGCAGGCGCATTCTTCCGGTCGTTTTCGGCGCCAGCCTCTATCAGATCAACCTGCTGGTCGGCACCATCCTGGCCTCGATGGTTTCCGATGGCGCCGTCTCGTTCCTCTATTACGCCGACCGGGTGACGCAGCTGCCCTTGGGCGTGGTCGGCGTCGCCGTCGGCACCGCGCTGCTGCCCGCACTTTCGCGCCAGCTCGCCGCCGGCGATGCGGCCGCGGCAGAGGCCAGCCAGAACCGCGGCCTCGAATTCGCATTGCTGTTGACGCTGCCCGCCGCTGCCGCGCTTTTCGTCATCGCCGAGCCGATCATCGCCGTGCTGTTCGAGCGCGGCGCCTTCACCGCCGCCGACAGCCGCGCCACGGCGGCGGCCTTGATGGCGTACGCGACCGGGCTTCCGGCCTACGTGCTGATCCGGGTGCTCACACCCGGCTTCTTCGCGCGCGAGGACACCAAGACACCGGTCAAGATCGCCGCCGCCGCCATGCTCGCCAACATCGCGCTGAACCTCGCGCTGATGCAGGTCTGGGGGCATGTCGGCATCGCCGCCGCGGCGTCGATCTCGGCATGGATGAACGCGCTTTTGCTCGGCATTGTGCTCAGGCGCCGCGGCCAGCTCGCATTCGACGCCCGCCTCTCGCGGCGTTGGCCGCGCATCGTCGCGGCGAGCGCGCTGATGGCGGGCGGGCTCTTCTTCTTGGCGCCCTGGATGGCGCCTTGGTTCGCCCAGCATGGGCCGCTCCGCTGGGCGGCGCTGGCGGCACTGGTCAGCGCCGGCCTGGTGCTGTTCGCGATATCGGCGCAGGCGCTCGGCGCGGCGCATTGGAGAGACCTCAAGGGGCTCCGGCGCCGGCCCTCCGACAGCAAGCCCGAGGCGGCTTGACCGCCCGTTACCGAGCGGCCATAACTCCGGCCCAAAGTCGGGCCGAAACCGACCGGTCCGGCGATTGAGGGGCATACCTATGAAGCGCATCTTTTCCGGCGTTCAGCCGACCGGCAACCTGCATCTCGGCAACTATCTCGGTGCCATTCGCAACTGGGTGCATCTGCAGCAGGAGTTCGACGACTGCCTGTTTTGCGTCGTTGACATGCACGCGATCACGGTCTGGCAGGACCCGGCGGCGCTTCGCAATTCGACGCGCGAGGTCGCCGCGGCGATGATCGCCGCCGGCATCGACGCGGAGAAGCACATCATCTTCAACCAGAGCCAGGTGCCGGCGCATGCCGAACTGGCCTGGATCTTCAACTGCGTCGCGCGCTTGGGCTGGCTCGACCGCATGACCCAGTTCAAGGAGAAGGCCGGCAAGGACAAGGAGCGCGCCTCGGTCGGGCTCTACGCCTATCCGAACCTGATGGCCGCCGACATCCTGGTCTACAAGGGCACCCACGTGCCGGTCGGCGAGGACCAGAAGCAGCATTTGGAACTGGCGCGCGACATTGCCATCAAGTTCAACCACGACTACGGCGTCGAGCTCTTTCCCATCGTCGAACCGCTGATCTTCGGCACGGCGACGCGGGTGATGAGCCTCAAGGACGGCAAGTCGAAGATGTCGAAGTCGGACCCGTCCGATCTTTCGCGCATCAACATGACCGACGATTCGGACGCCATCGCCAAGAAGATCAAGAAGGCGAAGACCGACCCGGACGCACTGCCGTCCGAGGCCAAGGGCCTGGAAGGCCGGCCCGAGGCGGCCAACCTGGTCGGCATCTACGC
>JAYOXJ010000080.1:5445-12027 GCA_038152725.1 Rhodospirillaceae bacterium | reverse complement strand
CGATAGGGATGGGTGTCGCCGCCGATGCGGTACTCGGTGGCGTCGGCGGTGGAGTTGATCTCGCTCAGGTAAAGCCCGGCGTCGCCAATGACCTGTTCGTTCGACCTGCCATCCTTGGCCATGGCGGGCGTCCGGTCGCGCGGTCAGTTTTTAAAGGGGGGCTTGTCGAGCCCCATTGGCGAAAGCGTGAAAATCTCGTAGCCGTCGTCGGTGACGCCGAGCGAATGCTCGAACTGGGCCGACAGCGAGCGGTCCTTGGTCACCGCGGTCCAGCCGTCGGATAGGATCTTAACGTCGATGCCGCCGGCGTTGATCATCGGCTCGATGGTGAAGAACATACCGGCGCGCAGTACCTCGCCCTCGCCGGGCCGGCCGAAATGCATGACGTTGGGCGCGTCGTGGAACACCTGGCCAAGCCCATGGCCGCAGAAGTCGCGCACCACCGCGAAACGCTCGCCCTCGGCGTAGCTCTGGATGGCGTGGCCGATGTCGCCGAGCGTGGCGCCCGGTTTGACCATGCGGATGCCGCGCCACATCGCCTCGAAGGTGACGTCGATCAGGCGCTCGGCCTTGCGTCCGATGCGGCCAACCGGATACATGCGGCTCGAGTCACCGTGCCAGCCGTCGACGATGGTGGTGACGTCGATGTTGATGATGTCGCCCTCGCGCAGGGTCTTTTCGCTCGGGATACCATGGCAGACCACGTGGTTGATCGATGTGCAGATGGATTTCGGGAAGCCGCGGTAATTGAGCGGCGCCGAGATGCCACCGCGCTCGGCGATGAAATCGTGGCAAAGTTGGTCGAGGCGGTCGGTTGATACCTTGGGTTGCACGTGGGGCGTGATGAAGTCCAGGCATTCGGCCGCGAGCTTGCCGGCCCGGCGCATGCCGTCGAATGCGGCGGCGCCGTGGATCTTGATCGGTCGGCCGTCACGGCCCGTGGTCTGGGTGTAGAGTTCCTGCATCTTCCGATTATGGTCAAAAAAGGCCTGTGCCACCATAGTTTCGGCGGACAGGCGCCATTTAAGGTCAGCCGAGAAACTTGAGCGGTTTCGCGACGCTGACCCCCTGTGGGGTTAATTTGCAACCGTATGCGACGATTTCAACCCCTTTGGTGCGCGCTTGGTCGAGGGCGGCGCCGTATTCCGGGTCGATATCGCGGGCGATGACAACGCCGGCGTCGCCGTCGCCGCGCTGCACCAGATAGAACATCACCGCCCGGTGGCCCTCGGCAACCATGTCCGATAACTCGACCAGGTGCTTGGCGCCACGCGCGGTGACGCCGTCGGGAAACTCGACCGGCGCGCCCCTGGAAAGGTCGCGGCGCATGGTGACGTTCTTCACCTCGACGTAGCAGAGCCCCTTCTTCGGGTCCTCCAGGAGCACGTCGATGCGGGAGTTCTTGCCGTATTTGACCTCGCGGCGCTGTTCGGCGTAGCCCTTGACCTCGTCGATGTTGCCGGCGGCAATGGCCTCGGCGACGAGCGCGTTCGGGTGCGACGTGTTGATGCCGACCAGCGTCTTGCCGATGCGGATCATCTCCCAGGTGAACTTGAGCTTGCGCTCGGGGTTCTGGGCCGGGCTCAACCACACCTCGGCGCCGGGCTGGTTGACGCTCAGCATCGAGCCGGGGTTGGCGCAGTGCGCCGTCACCTTGCGGCCGTCCTCGAGTTCGACGTCGGCCATGAAGCGCTTGTAGCGCTTGATCAGTCGGCCCTTGAGGAGCGGCGCGTGGAACTTCATCGGCCCGGCCTAGCGCGCCGCCGTAATCATGATCTCGACGTCGTACTTGTCGCTCGCCAGCTTGGCCTCGACACAGGCGCGGCAGGGCGTGTTGCCGGGGCTGACCCAGGCGTCCCAGACGGCGTTCATTTCGGCGAAATTGGCCATGTCGGTGATCCACAGCGTCGCCGACAGCAGCTTCGTCTTGTCGGTGCCGGCTTCGGCCAGATAGCCGTCGATGCGGCCGAGAATGTCCTTGGTCTGGTCGGTGACGCTGGCGCCGGGCGCGCCTTGCGCGACCTGACCAGCCAGATAGACGGTGTCGCCGTGGATGACGACCTGGCTCATGCGCGGGCCGGTGTGTTTGCGTTCGATGCTCATGGCGGTTCCTCCCGATAACGGTGTCGTTTCGTTGGTTCCGGCGTTGTATCGTCTGCCGGGCGGGGTGGCAACGCCCCAAGCATGGAGAGCAGAATGAACATCAGCAAAACGGCCGCCGACCTGCACCGCGACATGGTGGTTATCGACGGCCTGATCATCGCCAAATGGAGCCGCCAGGTTTTCGAGGACATGGTCAAAGGCGGTCTGACCACGGCCAACTGCACCTGTTCGGTGTGGGAGGGGTTCGTCGACACCATGGCCAACGTCGCCGCATGGAAACGCTGGCTCGCCGAGAACGACGACCTGTTGCTTCAGGTACACGGTATCGACGACATCCACCGCGCCAAGCGCGAGGGCCGCGTCGGCATCATCCTCGGTTGGCAGAACACTTTCGCCATCGAGGGCGAACTGGACCGGTTGATTCTCTTCCGTGACCTCGGCGTGCGCTTCATGCAGCTCACCTACAACACCCAAAACCTGGTCGGTTCCGGCTGCTGGGAATCGGTCGACCGTGGCTTGAGCGATTTCGGTCGCGACGTCGTCGACGAGATGAACGCGCTCGGCATCGCCATCGATCTGAGCCACGTCGGCGAACAGACCGCCGCCGACGCCATCGAGCATTCGAAAAAGCCCGTCGCTTTCACCCACTGCGTGCCCAAGGGCCTCTTGGACATGCCGAGAAACAAGAGCGATGCGCTACTTAAGCGCGCCGTCGACAAGGGCGGCTTCGTCGGCTTCGCGCCCGATGGCCCGTTCCTGCCGACCGGTCCGGAAAGCACCATCGACGACTGCGTCGCCGGCATGGAATACACCATCGATCTCGTCGGCGAGGACGCCTTTGGCATCGGCACCGATTTCACCCAGGGCCACGACGACGCCTTCTTCGCCTGGCTCAGGCACGACAAGGGCAACGGCCGGAACCTGGTGCGAAGACTGTCCGGCAAACCGCCCAATCCGGCCGGGCTCGACGGCATGAAGGACTATCCCAACCTGACCGCCGTGATGCTGAAGCGCGGCTGGAAAGAGGCGCGCATCCGCAAGGTGATGGGCGAGAACTGGCTCAATCACCTGGGCCGCGTTTGGGGGAGTTGAGCGCGTCGGCGAGCGACGTCGTGGCGCTACCGCGCCGCAAGGGCTTCGGCTGGTCCGGTGCCGGCGCCCAGGCGGTCAGCGTGATGATCTCGAAGGTGGCCGGCAGCCGTCCGTTGGGGCCGGCGAACTTGTCGGCATAGATTTCCATGGCCCGCATCAGCGTGGCGCGGCGCGTGAGCGTGGTGCGCCGGGCGGCGTTGGCGTTGGTCTCGCCCATGCCGCGGAGATCGGCCAGGAGTTTCAGCGGGTGTTCGTAGGACACCGTGACGGTCTCGAAATCGGCGACCGGCAGTGCGAACCCGGCGCGCTGCAGCAGGTTGCCGAGGTCGCGGACGTCGGCCAAGGGTGACATCCTCGGGCTCAAGCCGCCCTCGATCTCGGTTTCGGCCTCGTAGAGCGCGATGCGCAACTCCTGCAGCGTAGCGCCGCCGAGCATGCAGGCGAGAAACAGGCCGTCCGGTTTCAAGGCGCGCCGCACCTGGACGAAGGCACCGGGGAGATCGTTGACCCAATGCAGGCTCAGGTTCGACAGAACCAGGTCGAGCGATCCGGCCTTGAACGGCAG
Source organism: Rhodospirillaceae bacterium (assembly GCA_038152725.1). Classification (GTDB taxonomy): domain Bacteria; phylum Pseudomonadota; class Alphaproteobacteria; order Rhodospirillales; family Casp-alpha2; genus TMED8. The sequence continues at coordinate 8,267 of JAYOXJ010000080.1, read as the reverse complement.
CGTCTCCTCGTCGCAGGCCAATGCCGGCGCGCCGTTCGCCGCCGCCCGTGCCGCCATCGCCGGTGAAAGGTCGCATTGGATCAACCGCTCGATGCCGCCCCGGCCGGCGAGCGCGCGGGCGACCTCGCCACCGTGGCAGCCGAGGTCGAGCGCCACCGGGAACTGCCGGGTGATGTCGTCCAAGCGGTCGACCAGACGCTCTGCCGCTTCGCGGAACAGGAAATCGTGCTCGGCCAATGCCGGCGCGGCGCGGTCGCGGTGGCGCCGAACCGAGCGCCTGTTGAATACCTGCATGGGATCGCTCATGCTGTTGTTATGGCACATGGAGAGCCCGCCTTGCATGCCTCATCTGAGACGCCGCTCGCCGGTCCCGCCCGGCGGCTTCTCGATTGGCTGTTGCCGCCGCAGTGCCTGGCCTGCGGCGCGCCGACCGATCGGCCAGGCGCGCTCTGTGCCGAGTGCTGGAGCGCGGCCGACTTCATCACCGATCCCATGTGCCGCTGCTGCGGATTGCCGTTCGAACTGGCCATGCCGGGCGGCGCCGTCTGCGGCGCCTGCCTGCGCGACAAGCCTGCGTTCGAACGCGCCCGCGCCGTCATGGTCTACGACGAACTCAGCCGGCGCATGATCCTCGGCCGTGCCGGCGCCGAATTGGTCACTGAGGCCGATTGGATCGCGCCGGTGCCGCTGCACTGGACGCGCCTGTTCCGCCGGCGCTTCAACCAGGCCGCCGAACTGGCCCGCAAACTCGCCCGCGACAATGGCCGCGCCTACGCGCCCGATCTCCTGGTGCGCCGGCGCAACACGCCGAGCCAGGCCGGGCTAAACGCCGGCGGCAGGCGCCGCAACGTCCGCGCGGCCTTCGCGGTCAAGGATGCCTGGCGCACTCGTATTGCAGGGAAAAGGGTGCTGGTGATCGACGACGTCATGACCAACGGCGCCACGGTTTCCGCCTGCGCCAAGGCGCTGACGGGGGCCGGTGCCGGCGCCGTCGATGTGCTCACGCTCGCGCGTGTCGTTCGACCGGTCGGCGGTGAAACTTCCTGAAAGCGGTCTTTTTGCGGCGGCGATTTCATCCTATATCTGGTGCCGGGGATGGTCGTCATCCGCACTCAAGCCGAAGGGTTTTGCCGCATGCGCAAGGTTGAAATCTACACGTCGCCGTTCTGCGGGTTCTGCCACCGGGCCAAGGCGCTGTTGTCCAAGAAGGGCGTCACCTATGAGGAAATCGACGTGATGATGACGCCGGGCGCGCGCAAGGAAATGTCGGCCCGGGCCGGCGGCGCCAGTTCCGTGCCGCAGGTGTTCGTCGACGGCGAACACATCGGCGACTGCGAGGGCATCCACGACCTCGACGCAGAGGGAAAGCTCGACGGCATTCTCGGGGTAGCGTCGTGAGTTCGAGTTTCAAGATCGCCTGCGCGCAGACCACGACCGGCCCCGAGGTTGCAGCTAACATCGCCCATGCCACCGACCTGATCCGCCGCGCGCGCGACGCCGGCGCCGACTTCATCGGGCTTCCCGAAGTGGTCAACGTCATGGACTTGGACAAGAAGGCCTTGGCCGCCAAGACCACGACGGAAAAGGACGACGCCATGCTCGCCGCCATGCGGGAGTTGGCAAAGGAGACCGGCGCCTGGCTTTTGCTCGGTTCGCTCGTGGTCAAGCACGACGGCATCGTCGACGACCAGGGCCGGCCCAAGTTCGCCAACCGCTCGTTCCTGATCGGTGCCGACGGCAAGATCAAAGCGCGCTACGACAAGATCCACATGTTCGACGTCGATCTCGACGGCGGCGAGTCGTACCGGGAATCGCGGGCCTATGAGCCGGGCACCCGCGCCGTGCTGGCGGATCTGCCGTGGACCAAGCTCGGCATGACCATCTGCTACGATCTCCGCTTCCCGCACCTCTATCGCCATCTGGCGCACGAGGGGGCGGAGCTGCTTTCCATTCCGGCCGCCTTCACCCGGCCGACCGGCCAGGCCCACTGGCACGTGCTTATGCGCGCGCGCGCCATCGAGAACGCGTGCTACGTTTTTTCGCCGGCGCAATGCGGCGTGCACCAGGGCGGGCGCAAGACTTACGGCCATTCGCTGATCGTCGATCCATGGGGTGAGGTGATCGCCGATGGCGGTGAGGAGCCGGGTATCGTCGTCGCCGAGATCGACATGGCCAAGGTCGCGGAGGCACGCGCCAAGGTGCCCTCGCTCCGTCACGACCGCGATTACGATCCGGCCTGACGGGCGATCGCGCCGCTACTTTAATTATAGGTTTATGGCGCCAGCGGATGCGCGGCGGTATCGCCGTCTTCTCGCTCCGACGCATCCAAATCCTTGATCGCGCAGAGCCGTTGTTTGACGCCGGGCACGTCGGCGGCCTCGATGATGCCGTGTTCGTAGCCGATCACCTGCATGCGCCCGGCGACGGCGGCGAGCAACTCGCCGCTTTTCAACAGATGGTCAGGGTTGCGCGGGCGCGAATAGGCCTCGTTGCCGCGCGCGAAGGTCTCGTAGAGCAGCACGCCGCCCGGTGCCAAGGCCTCGATCAAGCCGGGAAGCAGCGGCCGGTAGAGGTAGTTGACGACGACGGCGGCATCGAAGCGAAGCCCGGTCAGCGCACCTTCCGGCCCGAAAGGCGCGGGGCCGCCCTCGAGGTCGGCCTCGATCACTCGCGCGCGTGGCTGACCGGCGAGATCGGCGAGAGCCGTGGTGTCGCGGTCGATGAAGGTGACGTCGGCGCCGTGTTCTCGTAGCAGGCGACCATGCCGACCGCCGCCGGCGGCGAGGTCGAGGACCGTCGCGCCCGGTGCGATCAAATGGCGG